>SCQA01000047.1 GCA_004298725.1 bacterium | reverse complement strand
TCTTCAGACGACATGCCGGATATGCTTTCAAGCTTCGCCTTTTGCTCGGCAACATGTTTTACCGCTTCTTCTTCAAGCTCTACAGCGCGTTTTTCCTGCGCGCCGGCGTTTTTTTCACGTTTTGTCAGTTCCCCGTCTCTGCGGTCTATGGCCTCGTATTTTTTGTCGAGGTTTTCTTCTTTTGTCTGTACGCGTTTTTCAATGGACTGAAGCTCTTTTCTGCGCTCGCGAGTTTCTTTTTCATATTCCATTTTGCCCTGAAAAATCAAATCTTTTGCCTGAAGGTCGGCCTCTTTTTTAATATTTTCGCTCTCTTTCTTAGCCTCGGCTATTATGGCGTCAGCCGCGGTTTTGCCGGATGCCGTGTTTGCTTCCACCACCTTTTTTCTGAGTATAAAGCCGATGCTCGCTCCTATCGCGAGCGCTATAACGGCTACCACAGCTGTAATTATGCCTGCGGACGTTTCCATTGTTAACTGCCTCCTTGTACATGTCTATATTTCATGGCGGCCTTGCGGGCTGTTGAAAAAGCCCCGTCTGTTTCGTTGCCTTCGTCGCTCGTCATTGCGGCGCACGGCAAAGCGCGCCTCATTTCTCACTCCTCGCCGCCTCGCATCTGGAGCTTTTGTTGACTTTGTCAACTGGTAAGGACTTCGTCTTTATGTATTGTTCGCCTTTGGCGAACTGACCAGAGAACAGCCTGCCGCGATTCCATGTTTTTTAAAAACAGATGAGGAATTGTCTGTTTTTTAAATCAGGGCCGCTGTCTTCAACGGGCTTTCCGGTTTGCCGTTATCACCCTTTTTTCGGTTATGATCGCCGTAACGGGTATGTCGTGCGGCTCAGCCGGAAGCCTTTCGTTTAAAACCTGAAAATCATATGCCAGCGCTATTATCGGGCATTTAGCGTTTGCCAGCGCTTTGTCGTAGTACCCCTTGCCGTATCCTATGCGCCCGCCGTTTGTGTCGAACGCCACGCCCGGCACTATGATAAGGTCGAGGGTTTCAGGCTTTGCTTCTTCTTCGTTCGCCGACGGCTCAAGTATGTCGTACGAGCCGGGGCACATGCCGGCCATGCTTGTAACTTTGAAAAAAGCGACATGCCGCGTTTCGCGCAGAGCCTTCGGAAAATATATATCCATGCCTTTGCCGGCGGCGTATTCAAATACAACGTCAGTAAGGACTTCATTTTGAAAACTTGAATATAAGGCTACGCGGCACGGGCGCGTTGTTTTGCACGCAAGGCAAGCGTGTAAAAAAGGCGAATTAATCAGCCGTTCTTGCACTGCGGAGCTTTTGGCGAAGACGTCTTCAAAAGACATTTCGCGCCTTTGCTCAAGCGTAAATTTCCTTATGCGCTCTTTTACGGCGATTAGAGACCTCTGCATCTGCCTCTTTTGTAAGGGCATGGAAGGGGTTTTCAGGCGAGCTTACTGCGTTTGCGGAACAGGGGGTAACGCGTGAATAAAACTGTTTTTTAAGCGTAATGAGTCATAATTATGTAAAGTTGCATATCCGGCTTTTAATGCGGCATTGCCGCAAGCCGGTTTTTGCGCGCCGCAGGCAACACTGCAACGCGAATTCAAGTGAAAACTCTGTGATAATTGACATAATTATTATAAACGCCAAAAAACCGGGTTTTGCCGCAGTGGCACTACGACCCCGCGTAAATTCTCAACCCCCGCCGTAGCCGTGTCGTTGTATGTTTGAACCTGCGTTAACAGGTGGGCGCCTTATATTCGTTTCCGGTTTTCCCGCGAAGGGGACATACCGTACGCGGACAGGGAAAGCTCCCTTTACTATGCGTATTGGTTCTAAAAATACGCGCGATCACGAACCGAGCAGGGGTAGAGCTGTTTTTAATCAAGCCTCCTGTCTATCAGCTCCGCAAGCTCATCTGACTTCCTTCCGAGCCTTTCAAGTATCTCCTTTGTTTTTATGACCTCACCGGTAATGTTTAACGCCGCCAGTAGCGCAAGATCCAGGGTAGAAACGGCCTTAGTGTTCTCCTTGACCTCCTCTATCTTGTGGTTTAAATATTGCTCAACCGCCCGAATATGCTCTTCGTCTTCATCGCTTCTTACGGCGAGTTTGTGTCCGTTTATGTTCAGCTCCAGTACCTTCTTCAACGCGGCCTCACGCGCCTTGCATTAAGGAATCGAGCCGGTTGATGAGCACGTCCACCTTTTCTTTTACAAGCGCTTTTTCCCTTTCAAGGGTCTTTACCTTTTCTTTCAGTTCGTTGATTTCAGCATCTTTAGACAAAAGCGAGTTTTTCAACAAAACATTTTCAGTTTTGAGGTGCTCATACCCGTCAAGCAGTTTGCCGAGGCCTTCTTCAATTTTGGTAAAGTTATCCGCCGCCATCTTTACCCTCCTCTCCTGATATATATTACGTTTTTAAGTGATGGAAGTCAAGCAAGGAGTGCGGCTTCGCAGACTGGCGGAAGTCGCGGACCAGTGGCAATAAAAAAGCCTCTGTAATGGAATTACAGGGGCTTTTTAACGCGTTCACAGGGTTAACGCCGGTTGTCAATAAGCGTACAAATTGCCGTAAGGCCGCAGTGATATAGGCAAGAGCTTTTTAAAGCCTTTTTTCATGATATCTTCAATGTCCAGTTTGAAGTCCTTGCAGTAATCGCCGAGATATTGCCTTAGGGTCTTCAGGTCGTCTTCATCGGGTTCAAGTATGCCCACTTCCGCGCCGCAGAGGTTTTTGTCAACTTCGCCGCGTATGTATATGGCGCCGCCGTGCATACCGGTGCCGAGGTAGTCGCCTACGATAGGGCGCGGGTCTTTTTCGTTAAGCCCGAGAAGTATAAGTATGCCTCCGGCCATGTATTCGCCGAAAAAGTCGCCTGCCGTGCCGCCTACTATTATTGTGGGAGACTGCCGTTTAAGCCCCTTCATGTGTATGCCGACGCGGTAGCCGACGTCTCCGAGTATGTGCAGGGTGCCTCCTCTCATGCCGTAGCCGAGCACGTCTCCGGCGTTGCCGTGTATGACTATTTTACCGGCGTTCATGGTGTTGGCGATGTTGTCCTGCGCGTTGGATTTTATGGTCAGCGTTGGGCCATCCATGAAGGCCGCAAGGTCGTTTCCCGGCACGCCTTCAACGGTGATCGCGGCGTTTCCCCTTAAGCCGTCGCCGATGTAATACTGGCCGTTGACGTTTTTAAGGGTTATTTCCTTTTCGCCGTTTGCTATGGCGCTCCGCACTTTCTGGTTCAGCTCGCGGTAGTACATGCCTTTTGCGTCTATTTGTAACATGAAAAAAGTTTCTCCTTTATGACCTGTTCGGGGTCATTTATGACCTTTTTCGGGTCATTCTATCTGCCTGCCGGCTTTACGCCGAGAATGTCAAGCGTCTGCGTGTCAAGGCCGACTCCGCGGAGCCTTTCCCTGTTGCCTCTTAGGCTGTCAACGGCGTTAATGCCGAGCGCGCCGAGTATTTCTTTCAATTCGTGCTCCCACGCGTGAACAAGGTTTATAAGGCGCTCCGCGAATATTTCAGGGTCAAGGCGCGCCGTAAGCTCCGGCCTTTGCGTTGTTATGCCCCATGAGCAGTTGCCGGTATAGCATTTTCCGCAGATTGTGCAACCCATGGTTGTAAGCGCGGCGGTTGCTATGGCTACGGCGTCCGCGCCAAGGGCTATTGCCTTGGCCGCGTCCGCGCTTGAGCGTATGCCGCCCGCGGCTATTATCGACGCTTCGTTTCTTATGCCTTCCTGCCGGAGCCTGTCGTCAACAGCGGCAATGGCGTGTTCAATGGGTATGCCAAGGTGGTCGCGTATTATCGAAGGCGCGGCGCCTGTGCCGCCCCTGAAGCCGTCAAGGTATATGATGTCCGCTCCTGCGCGCACTATGCCCGACGCTATGGCCGCCACGTTATGAACCGCCGCTATTTTTACGGACACTGGCTTATAATCGGTAGCCTCTTTTATGGCGTATATAAGCTGTTTTAAGTCTTCAATCGAATAAATGTCGTGTTGCGGCGCGGGAGAAATAGCGTCCGTGCCGACGGGTATCATCCTTGTGCGGGCGACTTCAAGCGGTATCTTCTCGCCGGGCAGGTGGCCGCCTATGCCCGGTTTTGCGCCCTGGCCAATTTTAATTTCAACGGCTACCCCGGCGTTAAGGTAGTCCGGGTTTACGCCGAACCTGCCGGACGCTACTTGCACTATAATGCTGTCTCTGTACGGAAGAAGGTCTTCATGCAGGCCGCCTTCGCCGGTGTTCATCAGTATGCCGCACTCTTTTGCCGCTATGGCAAGCACCTTTTGAGCGTTCAGGCTTATGGAGCCGTACGACATCGGCGAGAAAATCAGCGGCAGATTAATTTTAATCTGCGGAGGCATTTTGGTTTTGAGCTTGAGTTTGCCGTCTTTGCCCTTTTCAAACTCAACGCTTGCGGGCTTCTTGCCGAGGTAAGTCCGCAGTTCCATGGGTTCGCGCAGAGGGTCAATGGATGGGTTTGTAACCTGACACGCGTCAATAAGAAGGTTGTCAAAGAGTATGGGGTACGGCAGGTCGCTTCCCATGCCGGTAAGCGGTATGCCGCCTGTTTCAGCCTGCCTTTTCAGGTTTCTGATGTTGTTGTAGCCCCAGTAGGCGTTGTTTTTGAACTTTACCGGGTTGTCGAGAATCTGTATCGCCTCTTCCGGGCAGTAGTGGTAGCACCTCAGGCATTTTACGCATTTGGAGGTGTCAATCAATACCTTGTCCCCTCCCCATGAATACACGCTCCATCCGCAGTTCTGTATGCACCTTTTGCATCTGATGCACTTTACTTGATCTATGGTCGCCAGATATTCGGGCGGCGCCAGACTTTTAAACATTAACATCCTCCGTAATATGTATGCGCGCGCTATGGCGCTTTATTTTGCGTTTCGCGCGATTTGCGCGATGTTCTTATTTGTTAAGCTCTACTATTACCGGTTCTCCGGCTCGCGGAGTCCATACCTTGTCCGGCGACGGGCAGATGGCCCTTATTGCGGACTCTTCGCTTGCCATATAGACAAGGTCGTTTTTTGTGGCGGCCACAAGCGGGCGGAGCTTTATTCTGTCGTTTATGCCCACAAGGCCGTTACTGTGGCCGAAAAGCAATGAGAACGGGCCGTTTAAAAGAGCGCTTCCGTAAGCGAGCCTCAGTGCGGTAAGTGCCTCTTTTTTTTGCTCGTCCATGTTGTCTATGTTCTTCCAGAACGGCGCGGCAAGTACCGTGCACGCCGTCGCTATGTCAAGGCCGTGCCTGCGGATTAAGAGGTCAAGCATGTATGCCGCCGCTTCAGTGTCCGTAAGAAGCGTAAGCTTGTAGCCGAACATTTCAAGGTATCTTTTGTTTATGCCGTAAGATGAAATCTCGCCGTTATGGACGATTGACCAGTCAAGAAGCGTAAACGGGTGCGCCCCGCCCCACCAACCGGGCGTATTCGTCGGAAAGCGCGTGTGCGCCGTCCATATGTAGCCTTCGTAGTCCTCTATGCGGAAAAATTCGGCTATGTCGCACGGGTTGCCTACGCCTTTGAAGGCGCCCATGTTCTTGCCGGAGCTGAACACGTACGCGCCGTCTATTTCAGAGTTTATTTTCATTACGGAGTTGACTACGAAGTCGCTCTCGTTGACGTCTCCGGCAAGCTTTTCTTTAAGCGGCTTTATGAAGTAGCGCACCAAAAGCGGGCTTATGGCTATGGCTTTTACCGGAAATGTAGGTATTTCTTCTATTTTTTCAATATGGTAGTTGGCCTTTAAAAATTCCTCCGCCGTCCAGCGTACTGAGGGCGCGTCGTACATGATGTGAAAGGCATAGAAGTCTTTAAAACCCGGATATATGCCGTAAGCGGCGTACCCCGCGCCAAGGCCGTTGCCTCTGTCGTTCATAAGGCATAGAGATTCAACTATGGCTTTGCCTGAAAGCCTTGTTCTGTTTTTGCTTATAAGGCCCGTCAGGCCGCAACCGGAGATGCTCTTTTCATAACCCAAGCCTTTGTCAGCCGCTTTTTTGCCTTTGGCTATAGGCCCTTCGTGGTTGACGAATATATTTTTTTCAAAATAATTGTTCACAATAGCCGCCTTTAATCAATGTGTTTTGCCTGATTTGGCTTTTTTTTCTTTTAAGAGGGCGTACAGCTTTTTAAATTCCTCCGCGCCGCTCTTTGCCGGTTCCGGCAGGCCGAGTTTTTTTCTCGCTGGCAAGGCCGGATCGCCGAGCTTGCTTGTTTTAACGAACATGTCCCATCCGCGTTTGACCTGCGTCGGGTGGATGCCGCGTTTAGCGGCTATAGTCCTTAGCGCCGTCATGGCGTTTTCAAAGCCGTAGTGCTGGAAGCATATTTCAAGGCAATGGTGGCACTCAAGGCACTGCCAGATGGACTTCGAGGTTAGCCATTTTTCCCAGTCGCCGGCAAGTATGTCTTTTATCACTATGCGCGGGTCGTAGCCAGGCAGGTTTACGCATGACGGGCAAATGCTGAAACACGCCCCGCATTTCGAGCACATCTCAAGAAGTTTGAAGTTCAAATGAGCGTTCAGCATAAATATAAGTCCTTAATTTATCGCGGTGGCCTTAACCAAGCGCGCCGGCGGTGTTTAGATCGTTTTCTATAATTGCTTCGTCATCCGGCTTTTTTAAAAGGGCTTCCCATTTTTTTATGAAAGGGGCGCAGTCGCTTCTGTGCTGGTTCATGCCAAGTTCTTCGGCTGAGTAGCCCATGCCGAGGCCGAGAAGCTCGGTAAAATATATTACAGGAATGCCGAGCTTTTCACCCTCTTTTTCCATAAGGTACTGGTTGTTGTCGAATTGCAAAAAGCATGACGGGCAACAAAGAACCATGGCATCGGCGCCGAGGCTTTTCAGCTCTTTAAGCTTAACGCGCGCCATGAAAAGTGCGAGGTCGTGCTGGTCTACTCTGTCAAGGCCTTGCCCGCAACACATCATTTTTGTCGGGAAGTTCATGCTTTCCGCGCCAAGCGCGCGTATGATGTTGTCGAACTTCTTAGGGTTTAAGGGGTCGTCGTTTTTAAGCGCGTGCGACGGCCGTATCATGTGGCAACCGTAATGAAGGGCTATTTTCAGGCCGGAGAAGCTTTTTTTCATCTTCTGCTTTATAGTTTGCAGGCCGACGACGTCGTGAAAAAACGGCACAAGGTGAGATAGCTTTGCCGTGCCTTTAAATTCGCGTCCCACTTCTTTCAGAAGCGAGTTGACTTCGTTTTTCTCAACCGGGTTGTATTTAAGCTCTCCTTTTACCGTGGCAAGGTTCGACACGCAACCGGTGCACGGGCTTACGATGTCGCAGTCGTGCTCGTCCGCGAGCGCGACGTTTCTGGCCGCCGTAAGCACGAAGAGGGAGTGGTCAATGTTATTTATAAGCGATTTTTCCGGGCAACACGTAAACCCGTCAATGTCCCTGTGCGGCAGTTTGAATTCATCCAGCACCAAGCGGGTGGATTTTTCAATAAAAGGGAAACGGGTTTGAATGGTGCAACCCCAGAATACTGCAAAGTCCTTCATTTTTTCAACCTTTACGACCTTTTGGAGTCATTCTTGTCCGGCGGGGAGAATCCCTGCGGGGGACAAATTACAGATTAAATGTAATTCAATTACCCCGCCATTCATGGCAAGAATTGCTATAAATGGCGGTGATTGCCGGCAAGGTAGTTACCTTTTATAAAGCTCGGTTTTGACCAACTCTTTTAATGGCAGGTCAAAGCCGGACACCCGATTAACGCTTATGCCCCGGCCTGTCTTTTAAAGGCAGTGCCGGGGCCGTGCTGTTTAAAACTCCGGCTAAGGTTTTACCCTTAGCCGCAAAAAACCTTTTAGGCAGGCTGGCAAGCGTCTACCGGGCATACCTCGGCGCATTTTGGCGAGCCGTGATAGCCTTTGCACTCCACGCACGTTTTCGCGTCTATAACGTAAATGTCGCCCTCTGAGATGGCATTCACCGGACACTCCGGCATACATACTCCGCATGCTACGCAGTCATCAGTTATTTTCAGTGCCAACTCTAATCACCACCTTTATTTTTTTGTTTTTACCGTAACCTTATGACGAGTATCTTTGTATACAGTATACTAACGCACATTGAAGAAAAAGACAAGTTTTTTTTAGCAGGGCGCTGAATCTTAACGTCGAGAGTTAAGAAACTTCCATATTCCCCGCAGGGTTTTGGTTAGGCTTTTTTCCCTTCCGGCATAGGTTGGCTTTACTTTGTCAATCTCCTCACCAAGAACAATATCAATGGATGATGACTTTCTTATCGCCGCAACCTGCGAAGAGAACGCGCCCCTGTGCCCTGTGACCACGAAACTTATAACGCAGGCTATTGCCGCGTACGGGGCGATACGCGGGCCGAACAACTCAACCGACATGACGCACGCCGCTATAGGTGTGTTGGCCGCTCCGGCAAGAAGGCTTACGAAGCCTATGGCCGAGAGCATGGCCGGGTCAACGGATAAGACCTTGCTGAATATCGAGCCTGCCGTGGCGCCGACATAAAATATAGGCGTGCCTATGCCGCCGCTTCCGCCGAAGTTAAGCGTAACGCTTGTAAAAATGGATTTTAATATAAAGGCGTATGAAGTTATTTCCTTGCCTTCAAGGCTGGCTTCTATAACGTCGATGCCAAGGCCAAGGTACTGTTTTGAAAAAACATATGTCAGACCGGCAAGGAGAACCCCGCCAAGCAGGCTTTTAAGCTCAAAAGACATGTTAAGCGAGGCGAATGTTTTTTTGCCAAGCCGCAGTATTTCAACGAGCAACAAAGAGCATAAACCGAAGAAGACGCCGGCGAGTACCACTTTAAAAAAAAATGCCTCGCTGAATACGGGTACAATCGTCACCGGATGATATAAGTATGCCAGCCCCAGCCATGAGGATACTTGATAGCTTACGATGCCTGCAACGAACGATGGCAACAGCACGCTGTAAAGCATGTTTCCGGCAAAGAGGACTTCTATTCCAAATAGCGCTCCGGCCAGTGGCGTGCCGAAAACGGACGCAAACCCGCCGCTTATGCCGCATATGACGAGTTTTTTCCTGTCTTCTCCGTCAACGCCGATAAGGTCGGCAAATAACGATGAAAGGCCCGCCCCTATCTGGGCGCTCGGCCCTTCTTTGCCGGCGCTTCCGCCCGAGCAAACGGTTATTACGGTTCTTAAAAATTCCACGGGCACCATCAGCGGCTTTATCCGCGTACCTTTGTGGACGGACTCTATAACTTTATTCGCGCCGTGCCCCTCGGCGGTTGGAAAGACGTATTTTATTATGATTGCGCTTAAAAACAGGCCCGTTGGCAGGGTAAGGTAGTAATATTTGAAGTTTTGGCTAAGCTCCGTGCCCCAATTGAGCGTTTTGACGAATACGGTGGTTGATACGCCCACAATTACCCCGACAATAGTCGCAAGTATTAGCCACTTCAATACGCTTACTAAAATAACGGCTTCTTCTTTAATTGTGTTTTTCATAATACCGTTGATGAAATCGATATTTTATGCGAGGTTGCTTGGTCGGGTGCCCGGCGCAGTTCTTTTTACGCCTTTATCGCAAGAAGTTTTAGTTCTGTCATTTCTTCAATGGCGTACCTTACGCCTTCCCTTCCGAAGCCGCTTTCTTTTATGCCTCCGTAAGGCATGTTGTCCATCCTGAATGTCGGCACGTCGTTGGCTATTACTCCGCCGACTTCAAGGGTTTCATACGCTAAAAGTATTCTGCCCATGTCTTTTGTGAAAAGGCCGGCTTGCAGGCCGAAACGGCCTTGATTTATCTGTTTAAGCGCGTCTTCAAAATTTTCATAAGACTCAAGCGCGACAACCGGGCCGAAGATTTCCTCGGAGCAGACCTTCATTGATGAGGTTGTATTTGTCAGCACCGTAGGCTCAAAGCATGGGCCGCGCCTTTTACCGCCGGTTAAGAGTTTGGCGCCGCCTTTTATTGCCTCGTTTACCCATGCTTCCGTCTTTTCAACGGAGGCGGTGTCTATCATCGGGCCTATATCGGTTGACTCGTCAAGCGGGTTCCCAAGTTTTAAGGCCGAGGCGAGTTTTAAGAACTTTTTCTTGAATTCGTTAAAGATGTTTTTGTGGGCGTAAACGCGCTGAACCGATATGCACACCTGCCCGGCGTATGAAAACGCGCCTTTAGCGCATTGTTTTGCGGCGTAGTCAAGGTCAGCGTCTTCATGAATTATAACTCCGGCATTTCCGCCAAGCTCAAGCGTAACGCGTTTGTTGATTGCCTTTGATTTTAGCCTCCAGCCTACAGCCGGGCTTCCGGTAAAGGTAAGCTTTTTTATCCGCGCGTCTTCAAGCAGTTTTTCGACGTCGCCGGCGGCTGACGGCACAATGCTTACGCCGCCTTTGGCGTAGCCCGAATCAAGTATTATTTCACCGAGAGCGAGCGCGGTAAGCGGTGTTTTCGAGGCGGGCTTTATTATTATGGGCGAGCCGCACGCCATTGCCGGGGCTATCTTGTGGGCGACAAGGTTCAAGGGAAAGTTAAACGGGGTAATGCCGAGTACGACCCCGATTGGAAAGCGCCGGATTATAGCAAAACGCCCCTCGGCGCCGTGTGATATATCAAGCGGCATAACCTCGCCCCCAAGCCGTTTTGATTCTTCAAGCGCTATTTGAAAGGTATTCGTGGCGCGCGCTACTTCGCTTCTTGCGTCTTTAATAGGCTTGCCCGCTTCAAGGGCTATGGTCCTCGCAAGCTCTTCGGAGCGCTTTTTAATGCCGTCAACGCACCTTTGAAGTATGTCGGCCCTTTGGTATGACGAGTATTTTTTCAACTTGTCAAAAGCCGCGGTAGCGGCGGAGAGCGCATGGTTAAGCTCGGTTGTTCCGCAGAGGTACGTAACCCCGGCAATGCTGTTGTCAAACGGGTTTATTACGGGTAGTTCTTTGGCCGTGGTTCTAAGTTCGTCGCCTATGATGACAGGATGTTTTTCAGTCATGGGTATTCCTTTACTGAACGCCCTGAACTCGTTGGGAGCGCAGTCGTTTTGCGAGATATTACGCAGAGATTGGTTGCTTTTTATTATTTATATGCCTCTTTTCTGTCACGCACAGCGATGATGTCTACGAGATTGCTACTGTCATCGATTGTATAAACAATACGGTAATCAACAACTCTTATCCGCCAGAGATGTTTATTGCCAGTTAATTTCCGACAACCCGCTGGTCGAGGTTCAATTGATAGATTTTCAATTTTAGGGAAGATCCCATTCACTACTTTCCCATCAAGAGCTTCTATTTCTTTTCTGGCGGAACGGGCAAAAGTTATTGAGTATTTAGACATGCAATTTGCCTTGTTTTTTTAGCCGTTCCCTGACGGATTTAATAGATTCCCTTGGTTCCTCTGCGCGTTGCTTTGAAAGTAGATTATCGAAAAAATCTTCCCATATTTCACCAAATTTTTTTAGGTTAATTTGCACTGCTATTTTTTGACCTTTTTCATCTGTAACATATTGTATGCCTTGCATAGGAAAACACCCCCCCCTGTTTATGGTCTAACAGTGTTTTTTCCGCGTTAGACGCTTATGCAGTAACTATATAATTTAATGAAGTTTTAAGTCAATTCTTAAAATCGCTGATACAAGCTTTATAACTGCTGAGGATAAGAATCAATATTTATTCTGTCTACTTAACAGAAAAAGGCTAAAGAGTCAAACAGTCAAGCTCTGGCTTGTTGCTAATTTTGTAGTGCGAGGCAGTAGCCACGCTTCTTGTAATAATGCAAGGGCGCACAAAACAGCGAGGCGACCGCCTCGCACTACTTTACATGCGAAAATAAAAACAATGACCCCAATGGCCAACATGCCACTGGTGGCCAACATGCCACTGGTGGCCAACACGCCGCTGGGTATGGTTCATTAAAGACGCTTTTAAAATAGTTTGCAAGGTGATATACTTTTTTGAAATAAAGTGTCAGGGAGATACCCCATAGCAGAGATATACGGAAACACCACCGGCCTTAAATCAAGCCAGCTAAAGGCCGTGGAGCGGATATATAACCGTAAAATTCCAACGGACGCGCTCGTCACCGCGGAGCTTGGCAGATACATGGCCGGGGTTTCAAGGGAAATAAAGCGTCAGCTCGGCATAATAGTAAACCGCAAGGGTGTCGTTACAGCCGTGATTATAGGCACTGACCGCGAAATAGTCATACCCGCGCTCGCGGATTATCCGCTTGGTAAAAAGAGGCTTCGCGGGGTGCGTTGCGTGCATACGCACCTTAAAAACGAGCCGCTCTCTCAAGACGACCTTACCGACATGGCGCTTTTAAGGCTTGACGTAATGACAGCCATAGGCGTAGCCGAAGACGGCCTTCCGGCGGATATTTTCGCGGCGCATCCGCTTCCTTATAACCCCGAAGGCAAGGCGTTTGAGGCGCTCCCCGGTGTTCCGTTTCACTCGTTTGACATGGATTTTGCCGAGTTTATACGCTCTCTTGAGGATGAAATGGGCCGCGCCTCGGTGCGCGATGTAAGAGATAGCAGAGAAAGGGCCATACTTATAAGCGTCTCGACAAAGTCAAAGGCCGAACAGACGGACTCGCTTGACGAGCTTAAAGAGCTTGCCCTGACCGCCGGCGTTATACCGCTTGACACGGTTTGCCAGAGGCCGGAGAGGCTCAACCCGAAGTACCTCATGGGCAAGGGCAAAATAAAAGAGGTTATTATAAAGGCTCTGCAAAACGAAGCGACTATTCTGGTTTTCGACCAAGAGCTTACTCCAACGCAAATCAGGGAGCTTGGAGATATAACCGAGCTTAAGGTAATAGACCGCACCCAGCTTATCCTTGACATATTCGCCCGCAGGGCGCACTCAAGGGACGGTAAGGTGCAAGTCGAGCTTGCCCAGCTGAAGTATATGCTTCCCAAGCTTACGGGCAGAAGCTCGGCGCTTTCAAAGCTTATGGGCGGCATAGGAGGCAGAGGCCCGGGCGAGACAAAACTTGAGGTGGACAGACGGCGGGTGCAGGACCGCATTACGCACCTTGAAAAAGAGCTTCAAAGCCTCAGCAGGGGCCGCTACGAGCGGCGAAGAAAAAGAGGCGAAAGCGGCGTGCCGATAATTTCAATAGCCGGTTATACTAACGCCGGCAAGTCCACGCTTCTTAACGCGCTTACAAAGAGCGCGACGCTTGTGGAAAACAAGCTCTTCGCGACGCTTGACACGGCGTCCCGCAGGCTTCGCTTTCCGCGTGAAAAGGACGCTGTTATAACGGACACCGTGGGGTTTATAAAAGATTTGCCGGAAGATTTACTCAAGGCCTTCAAGGCGACACTTGAAGAGATGCAGGACGCCGACCTTATAGTTCATCTGGTAGACGTATCCAGCGCTCATTTTGAAAGGCGCATAAAGACGGTTGAAGGTATTTTAGACGAGCTTGAGCTTAGTTCCATACCGAGGGTACTTGTTTTTAACAAGACCGACCTTATTGACCCCGTTGTTTGTAAGAACCTATGCGCAAGGTTTAACGCCGTGCCGGTTTCGGCAATAAAACAGGGAACGTTTGCAAACCTTCTTAAAGAGCTTGAGATGAGGCTATGGCCCGGAGAGGGCTTGCCGGATTATGCAGTAGGTAAAGAAGAGACTATTCATTAGACAAGCCGTGTGTCGTCATGCCGTCATGGCAGGAGGCCGGCATATTTTTTTGTTTCGTCTGAGCTTGCTGTTTTTGTTATACTGAAGCGGCTTAAATATTAACAGCGTGAGGTAAGGGCAGGGGTGGAAACTCGTAGTGAGAGGCTTCAGCCTCGCACTACAATGAATAGTGGATTTGTTCTTCGCTCGTCACTAATCATTGTCTTTATAGGAGTTTTATGAAAAAGGCCGAAATAATAGCTCCAGCGGGAAATATCGCTTCTTTAAAAGCCGCGGTGGACGCCGGCGCGGACGCCGTGTACCTCGGTTTTAACGACGCGACTAACGCAAGGAACTTCGAGGGCCTTAATTTTACCCTTAAAGAGCTTGAGAGCGGCATACGCTACGTGAAAGACAAGGGGCGGCATTTTTACGTGGCAGTCAATACATTTCCTCAGCTTGATTCATGCTCCGCATGGCACTCTTCGGTTGATAAGGCGGTAAGGCTCGGGGCCGACGCAATTATAATAGCCAACATCGGAATTTTAAAGTACGCACGCGATAAATACCCTGACGCCAATTTGCACCTTAGCACGCAGGCGAGCGCGTCGAATTACGAAAGCATAAATTTTTACAAGCGGCACTTCGGCATAAAAAGGGTTGTTCTTCCAAGGGTTGTTACGGTTGACGAAATAAAAGCGCTTAAAGAGCGTACGGACGTTGAAATAGAAGTCTTCGCGCTTGGAGGGCTTTGCATAAACATAGAGGGCAGGTGTTATCTGTCGTCTTTTGTCACGGGCGTTTCCACCAATACCGAGGGCGTTTGCTCTCCTTCGAGGTTTGTCAGGTTTTCCGGTACGCAGGATGGCGGCATGGAAATAGCCCTCAATAGCGTACTGCTAAACAGGCTTAAAAAAGGCGAGTCGTCCCCGTACCCAACGTGCTGTAAGGGGCGCTATGTTATGCCCGACGGAACCGTTACTTACGCCATTGAAGACCCTGAGTCGTTAAATGTTATAGGGATACTTCCGTGCCTTATCGAGGCCGGCGTGTCGGCATTCAAAATAGAAGGCAGACAAAGGACCAAGGCGTATGTTTCAGGGGTAACAACCGTAATGAAAGAGGCGCTGGAGTCGTATTATAAAAACCCGCTGTCTTATTCGGTTAAACCGCAGTGGAGCGAAAAAACGCTTGCCGCGTTTGAAGGCACGAAAGAAACGCTTGGGCCGTATCTGGTAAAGTAAACGCTTTGCTTGCTAAGGCGGTTTGCCGCATGCGGCGGCCTTCAAAAAAATTATGCCCAAAAGCCCCGCCAACAGACATTTTCTGGCCTTAATATTTTATATTTCCGCCGTAGCCTTGATATTTGCTCCGGTGGTATTCGGCTCTAAGACGCTTCAGCCCGATATGTATCAGCCAAACGGCCTTGTAAATGGCTGGCCTTACGGATATAAAGGCAGGCTTGCGAAAAACAGCTTTAATGTCGACCTTCCTACCCCGGCCTATTACGAATGGCCAATAAACAAAACCGTCGGCGACATTTACAAAAGAGGCGAGTTTCCGCTGTGGAACGCGCATCAGGGCGCAGGTACGCCGCTCTTGGCGGATTATTCCTCAAGGGCGCTATTTCCGTATCAAATAATTGAAAATATAATGCCGGTTGAGGCGTGGGATTTTTTTTATTTGGGCAGGCTTGTTATAGCCGGTTTTTTTACTTATCTGTTTCTCGCGTTATGCGGCCTTGCTTCGGCGCCGTCGCTTCTTGGCGGCTTGTTTTATATGTTTGGAGGCACGCTAATATGGTTTGTAAATCTTGAGCAGTTTGCCAATGTAGCCATGACTATTCCGGCTGTAATGTACTTCACCGAATTGTTTGCGCGAAAAACGGGTAAAAGTGAAATCGCCCTTTTAGGCGCAAGCTACGCCCTTGTCATGCTCGCCGGCCAGCCGGAGGCGGCTTTGTACGCGCTTTATTTGAGCGCGGCTTATATCGCATTCAGGACGATTCATCTTTACGGTGCGGCTGTTTCTTGCCTTTTAAGCGCGTGGCTCAAGGCCGCTGTGGCCCTTTTAATAGGGCTGTGCCTTGCCGCTCCTCTTATAATTCCGTTTATTGAAAATGTTTATTACGGTTATCATGTGCATCAGGCGGGTGCGGGCATAGGCGTTCAATTCTCAGGCAACTGGCTTCGCGCGTTTGCCGTTTTTACGCCCGCGGCAACCGAGATGCCGGCGGACCCGTCCATACTGCCGGAAGTTCTTGTGAACGTAAAAAATGGCTACGGCCGCGGGGAAGGCTACTACCGGGTTTTTGCCACAAAAGGCGCGTGGGATTACCTTGGCGGATACACCGGCATATTGCCGGTTTTTTTAATAGTAACCGGGGTTTTTACGGCGTTTTATCGCCGGGGGCTTAAGGAATACGCGGCGCTTATGTTCTTTTTCGCGTTCGGCTTGTCTATAATCCTTAAAAATTTCGGTGTCGCGCCGTTTGTTTGGCTCGGTTATCTGCCTTTTTTTGATCAGGCATGGAGCCCGCGTTGGGCCGGCCCGGCTTGGGTGTTCGCGTTCGCGTGCGCCGGAGCGTTCGCTCTGCAGGCGATAATGGACTCAGGGGAATTATTGCTGAAGGGGCGCGCTGAAGAAAGAATAAGCATTAAAAAAAACAGGCTTTTGTATTTGCCGCTTATTGTCGTTGTTGTTTTAGCGGCGTTCATGGCTACTGCTCCGCTACCCGGCATAATAGACATGGCTATAAACCGCCGCGCGTTTTTCGGCGAACTGCTCGCTCCGTACGCGGTGCCGTCAATTGTGCTGGCTCAGGCGTTTGCATTCCTTGTGCTTGTGATTGCCGGCGCGCTGATTACGGTTTACATGAAAAAAGGAATTGGCATATACGGCTTAATAGCCCTCGGCATGGTTGAGCTGTGGTGGAATGTTCCGCGAGGTTACGCATACGACTGGATTTATTATAAGCTGGCGCTCGCGGTTATCGGCCTGACGGCGGCATTTTTATTTTTGATAAAGAAGGAAAAGGCCCGCTGTTTTGCCGCAGGCGTTATGTCCGTAATATTTCTTGCGGCATTTCTTAAGATGGACGCCATGTCTCCAAACGGCTTTCCTGAAAGGTTTAACCCGTTTAAGAACGAGCCGCCGTACATATCGTTCTTAAAGGGCAGGGAAGGAAGCTATCGCGTAATGGGGGGCTACGGCATACTTATGCCGAATTACGCGGGAAGCGTCGGCTTGTATGACCTGCGCTATATTAACGCGCTTGTCTCAAAAGAGTATAAAGACTTCAGAAACAACAGCCTGCTTGTTGACGACATAGCCAACGTCGAGAGGGAAGGTTCCGCCCTTTGGTTTACCGGAATGCCTCAGTGGATAACGCTAAACCATGACGAAAAGATAGGCAGGCACTATAAAATGGCAAATAAGGGCGTTGAAAAGGATATAACGGCGCGGTTGCCGGATTACTCGCTTATGGGCGTAAGGTATATACTTATGCCGCCGGAAGTCGACCTTAATAAAGGCTCAAGATACAACCTGCCGCTTATATACGACAAAGAGGTCAGGGTTTATGAAAATCCTTATGCCTTTCCGCGGGCATTTGTGGCGGACCTCGAAGCCGAGGCAATTACGCGGATAGAAAAGGCAGACCCGGCGGCTGCGAATATTACGCTGGATAAAGCACTTTTTAACGTGGGCGCGCGAGGCGGCAGAGACGGCATTAAAGAGGCGGTTATAAAAGAATACGGGGCCAATAAGGCGGTAATAGAAACAGGGTATGGCAGAGCCGGCCTTTTGGTGTTTAGCGATACCGCGGCGCGAGGCTGGACGGCTTATGTTAACGGCAAGCCCTCCGCCATATATAAGGTGGGCGGGGTTATACGCGGCGTTCTACTTAAACAAGGGAAAAACACGGTGGTTTTTCGCTATATGCCGCACAGCTTCAAGGCGGGTGTTGTCTTGTTCACGCTTTCCCTTATAGCGGTGATAGTTATGGTTTTGCCGCGAAAGCGGGGAGGGCGTGGCAGTTCTTCCGTTATGTGACAAAAGAACGTAATTCATCTGAAAGCTACTCTTTTATTTTCAGCATGCTTAGCACAAGCTGGTGGCTTCTTATTTTTTCAACATCGCGCACCTCTTTGATGTTAAACGGCATGAGGTACGCTATTACAAGCCTTAAAACGGCTGAGATAAGAATTATGTTCATTATGGAATACGTGAATATGCTTGAAGAAAGCCTAAGCGCGAGCCAGCCGCCTATCAGCGCCCCAAGACAGAGCGATACGCCGCTTAGCACGTTGAAATACGCTATGCAACGCGTCCTTTTGCCCGGGGTGGACGCGTCATAAACAAAGTTGGCCGTAGAAAGGTTAAAACCGGCCCACGCAAAGCCTGAAAGAAGCTGGGCAAAGAAGAGCCAGACCGGGTTCAGGTTGATAAGCCACATAAGCGGCAGTATGGCTATAAGTTTTGAGGTAAGGCGCACGACCTTGATGTTTCCGACCCTGTCGGCGTGTATGCCCCAGCGTTTTATCGCGAGGTTGGCCGTTAATGTCATGGCCACGGT
>SCQA01000046.1 GCA_004298725.1 bacterium | reverse complement strand
TTCTCGACCTCGGCGCCGACGTCAATTATGTCCGACGACGTGCCTATGCTCGCGTTCACTTTTGTTCTAAGCCCCTTTCCAATGCCAACAAGCCTTGCCTTTCTGCCCGTGTTATTGGGAATAACCGCCTTGCCCTCTGCTATCATTAAACGGAGGTACTCGGCGCTAACGCCGTCCGCCTTAGCGGCTTGCGTCATCTCAGCGGTAATTATGCCTTTCCTCGCGGCCTCTAACTGTGTCATCAAGCTTTTCTCCTTTTATTAAATTCCCCGCACGCGGAAACAAAACCTTCGGCAAACGGCAACGCCGACGCGAAGTGCAAATGCGCGTAAGTAGCCAAAGCGTTCTTATACATATACCCTTCGTCCCATTCCAACCCGGCGCCCTTAACTCTAAACGCCCGTTTTATGTCCTTTGGCACAGCCTTTTTTAGCTCTGAATAATGAAACTCATGCCCCCTTGCGACACTGCCTTCTTTGAAAAAAGGGCAACCGTCTTTCGCTATAACCTCTCTGTAGCCAATGGCCTTTCTTTTTGAAAACAACCTCGCGCTCCACGGAAAAACACCAGCCATTTCAAACGCCTTTCCATTGATTTCTTCGATACTTTTGCCAAGGTACATCAGCCCGCCGCACTCGGCGTATACCGGCATACCGGATACTGCCGCAGACTTTATCTCATCCATTAAAGCGCGGTTCTTGGCAAGACCTTCAGCGTAAAGCTCAGGGTAGCCGCCGCCTATGTAAATGCCTGATGTTCCCTTTGGAAGTTTCCTGTCTTTAAGCGGACTGAAAAAAACGACCTCAGCGCCAACAGACTTCAATATTTCGATATTTTCCTCATAATAAAAACAAAACGCGCTGTCTTTGGCCACGGCGAGCCTTGCCTTCTTTGTAAAAGCAGGCTTTGCGCCTTGCGCCTCGCCGATCTTTTTAATTGGCGAAATTGACTTTAAAAAAGCATCAACGTCAATGCCGCTTTCCACCGCATGTGCCGCGTTTTTTATAAAACTTTTCCACGTTTTAGAAGTTACGGCTTGGCGCGTTACAAGCCCCAAATGGCGCTCCGGCAAAACTAAACCCTCGCTACGCCCGATAAAACCCAAAACAGACGCCGAAACATGCGCGATAGCGGCCTGTTCAAGTATTTCAAAGTGCCTCGGGCTTGCAACTTTATTAAAGACAACCCACTTTACGTTCACCTTCCGGTCGAACGATTCAAATCCCTTGATAAGCGCGGCAATTGAACGTCCTGTCTTTTCGGCGTTCACCAGAAGAAGCACCGGAACGCCCAAAACCTTGGCAAGATGACCGGCTGAGCCTTCTTCGGATAATCCGTCCTTTCCGTCAAAAAGCCCCATTGCGCCTTCTATTATTGAAACGTCGGCAGTGGCCAAGCGCTCGTTAAACAAACGCCTTACGTTTTGAACTCCGCACATCCATGTGTCAAGGTTGTACGAGGGTTTTTTTACAACGGCGGTATGCAAACCAGCGTCTATGTAATCCGGCCCGGCTTTGAACGGCTGAACAACAAGCCCCCTTTTTCTTAGAGCCTCCATAAGGCCAAGCGTAAAAACGGTCTTGCCAACCGAGCTGTGCGCGCCCGCCACAATAAAAGCGCGGGCTACGCTTTCTTTTTTTGAGCCCGTCATCAGTAAAGCCTTGTGGCTTCAAGCGCCTGATTCGGCCCGCCGTTTAAAAGCTTTACAACCTTCGTGCCGTCTTGAAAATAATCAATTACGTTTAGGCAACCGTAGTCCTGTTCAATGTGAAAGAAGTTTTCAAGCGCCAGGCCCATGGCGTCGCAAAGTATAACCCTGTTGACCCCGCCGTGCGCCATTATGAATACGCGCTCTTTTTCGTGCGCTTTAAGAAGCGCCGTAACAGCGGGCATTACACGCGCCCTAAGCTCGATAAGGCTCTCTCCGCCCGTAACTTTATCTTTGCCGAGGTCGCGGAAACTGAAACCGGCGTCCTCCGGGTAGAGCCTTACGGCCTCTTCCCTTGTAAGCCCCTCCCACCTGCCGAGGTGCAGTTCGCGAAGCTCGCGCTCCTTTTTGCTCTTGAGGCCGAGCGCATTTGAAATCATCGTAGCGCCTTTTGCCGCCCTTTTTAAATCGCTTGAATACACGCCCGTTATCTTTTCAGCGGAAAGCGCTATCGCAAGCCTTTCCATCTGCTCTACGCCGAGTGCGGTTATGTCAACGTCAAAATGCCCGTTGTACCTCTGCTCGTGGTGGTTGGCAACCTGCCCGTGACGCGACAGGTAAAGCCGCGTGGCCGTCATCATGAAAAAATACCTCCTAAAAATTCATGCCTTTCAAACGCCAAAAAAACAAGCATAAAGAGAACCTCGGCAATTTCGCTTTGAAAGCCGAATACGTCGCCGGTTACGCCGCCAAGCTTTCTTTTAAAAAACATGGTAAACATATAAACCGTTAACCCTATAATAAGAAGCACCGAAAGCGTTGAGAGCAACATGCCGCCAAACGCGAAGTAAAACAAAATAGCCGCCAAGATTGTCGCCGTAGCGGTAACGCCCGCGGAGTTAGCGGCAAATAACGACCCAAGCCCTCCGTCTCTTCTTGCCGGACCGGCCAGACACGCCATAGGCACAACCGCCCAACGCCCGGCAACGGGCATAAGAAATACCGCGCTTAGGCGAAACCCCTCCGGCACTTCCCTCAAAGCCGAATATTTTATTATAAGAACAAGCGCCACAGCCGCGGCGCCAAGCGCGCCGACCGAGCTGTCGCGCATTATGCGTAGCCGCTCCTCAGGCGTATTGCCTCCGGCAAGGCCGTCAATCGTATCCGATAGGCCGTCAAGGTGCAGTCCGCCGTTTGTAAGAATGCCTATAAGCACAACGAGCGCCGCCACCGCGCCCCACGGAAGGATAAAACCCAACCCCCAAGCCGACACGGCAAGAATCAAGCCCTGCAACGCTCCCACAAGCGGAAATACCGCCATGGAAGCGGATAGCTCTCCTGTTGATATAACGGAGGGGTTCCGGCGCAACTTAAACACGGTAAGAAACTCTAAGGCAACCATGAAACGCTTCATCGGTTACGAGCCTTCTTCAGAAACTCCGGCCTCGCCGAACGTGGCCATTTCATTATATATCTTCAGGCCGGCCTCTATAAGTGAAATGCCTATGGCAGAGCCGGTGCCTTCGCCAAGGCGAAGGTTTAAATCAACAAACGGCTTAAGGCCTATCCTGTCAAGCATTATCCTGTGCCCTTGCTCAACCGAATTATGCGAGGCGAACATATAGTCAGCCGTTGCCGGGTTAAGCTCATAGGCGATTAACGCTCCGGCGGTTGAAATAAAACCGTCAATCACAACAGGCACACGCAAAGAGGCCGCGCCGAGTATAAGGCCTGCTATGCCGCCTATTTCCGCGCCGCCCACTTTCGCAAGAACGTCAAGCGGGTCTTTCGGGTTTGGCTTGTTTATATTAAGCGCGTCTTGTATGACGGCAATTTTATGCCCAAAGGCTTTATCGTCAATGCCCGTGCCTCTGCCGGTAATTTCAGCCACCGCAACTCCGGTAAACGCCGCGACAACCGCGCTTGACGGCGTGGTGTTCGCTATGCCCATTTCTCCGGTGCCCAGTATCAGCCCATCTCTGCTGTACTTGCTTGCGTATTTTTCAGCAAGTTCTATGCCTGTTTCAACGCATTGCAAAGCTTCAGCAGGCGTCATGGCCGGGCCTTTTCTGATATTTCTGGTGCCGCGCACCACCTTTTTCCTTATAAGGCCTTCGGCCTCGTCAAAATCGCAGTCAACGCCTATGTCAACTACGGCTACTTCGGCTCCGGCATGACGCGCAAGCACGTTTATTCCGGCGCCGCCGCGCAGAAAATTCAACACCATCTGACGCGTAACTTCCTTTGGAAAAGCCGACACGCCTTCTTCCGCCACGCCGTGGTCGGCGGCAAAAGTGAATATTATCTTCTTTTTTACGGACGGCCTCAGCTCTTCGGTTATGGCAACCATGCGCCTTGCGAACTCTTCAAGCCTGCCGAGGCTCTCTCTCGGCTTGGTAAGGCTGTCAAGCCTTTGACTTGCCTTCAAAATAAATGCTTGGTCAACTTTTTTTATTTTTTTTAAAGTCTCTTTTAATGTCATAACAGCTCCTATGCTTGTTTTACTTTAATTTAAGCGGTATGCCTGCCACGCAAATATACGCATCGCTGGCGGCCTTTGCCGCCATCTGGCTTACAACGCCGGATACGTCCCTGAACCTTCTGGCAAGCGCGTTTTCAGGCACAATAGAAAGCCCGACTTCATTCGACACTATCACCACGCTTGCCGAATTAGCACTGCAAGCGGAAAAAAACGCCTCTGCCTCGGATATTATATCTTTGTCGCCTCGCCCGTTCATCATTAAATTGGAAATCCACAGAGTAAGGCAGTCAATTACAATAACTCCGGCGGTATTCGCGCCAGTAATTACGGCCGTAAGATTAACCGGCGCTTCAATTGTTTGCCACCGCGGCCCGCGCACCGCCCTGTGTTCGGCTATTCTTTTCTTCATCTCATCGTCACCGGGCGCGGCCGTGGCTACATAGACCATGCCTTCAGATGAAAACGCGCCGGCAAGCTTTAAAGCAAATGCCGATTTGCCGCTTCTCGCCCCGCCGGTTATAAAGACAAATTTTTTCATAAATTTAAAACTCAATGCCGCGCCGCGCCGCAATTCCTGCGTCGAACGGATGTTTTATCTTCAACATTTCCGTAACATAGTCCGCCGCCTTGACCAATTCAAGCGGTGCATCCCTGCCGGTTAAAACAACTTCCAGCCCGTCCGGTCTGGTTTCAATGAAATCAAGCAATTCGTCAATAGTAAACCAGCCGCCGTTTACAACGCTGTTCACTTCATCAAGAACTACAAGCCCAATGCCTTCGTTTAAAACCTTGCGCCTTGCCGTTTCAAAAGTTGCGGTTATTGCTTTTTTTATTGCGTCATAATCTGTCTTGCCTTTTGTGAATATGGGGTGGCGGCAGTTGGAGCGCAGCACCTCTATCTGCCCGGCGGTTGACTTTTTTAAAAATTCCAGCTCGCCTGAAGGCGCGCTGTCTTCCTTAAAAAATTGGACTACTAAAACCTTAATGCCGCTTCCCGCCGCCCTTATGGCAAGGCCAAGAGCCGCGGTTGTTTTGCCCTTGCCGTCGCCGGTGTATATGTGAACAAGGCCTTTTTTCCGCATGGATCTCTCCATTAAGTTTTCCAAAAACAAGCAGTCTGAAAATAAAAAAACCCGCCCGGTTTAACATAACAAGGGACGAGTTTATAAAATGCCGTCAGTCAAAAAAGTCCGACAAAAAAACAAAAAATCTGAGAAAAACAGTCGGAAAATTTTACGCCGCGCCCTCTCCCTCGAAAGGCGCGTCCGCTTATACGCGTAGGCAATCGGGCAGGTCTCCTGGCTTGCGGTTTAGCCTACACTCTTGCCTTCCCGGCTAACGTCAGCCAGTGGCACAAGCAAAGAATTCATAACCGCGCACAGTTGCGGGGCAGCTCCCGTTTCTACGGGATTCCCTATTAGCCTGCTATATCAGGCACCCGATCGCGCTATTTATGATGATACGTTAGCAGTTTGGCCACAAGGCAGTCAAGTTGTTTTTTAAAAAAACGATTTTAGGGAAGGCCTGATTAATTTCTTTTTTTCTCCTCGCCCCTTGCGGGAGAGGGTAGGGTGAGGGGTAAAGGTGAGGAAAAGACATCTCAGAATTGATACCCGATACCTTTTGATTGCGGGAAAAAAATAAATCAGAGGTTCCTTGGTTTATTAAAGAAGAGTTGTTTGTACCCGTAGTTTATAGTAATATTGCCCCATGCCGAGGCTTTTAAACCGCTACATATTCACAGAGATAGCCGTTCCATTCGGCCTGAGCCTCGTCATACTGAACGTGACCGCGCTACTCAGCAAAGTCATGAAGCTTATCGACCTCATGGTGACGCACGGCATGGGGCCGTCTTTTGTCTTCTGGTTCATAGCCTCCATAATGCCGTCTTTTCTCATTTACACGATACCCATATCATTCCTCGTCGGCGTGCTCGTAGCCTTTACGCGCCTCAGTTCAGACTCTGAAATAACCGCCATGAAGGCCGGCGGGGTAAGCCTGCTGTCAATGATGCGGCCTGTTATGGCAATGGCTGGCCTTGCCGGGTTGCTTTCCCTCGCCTGCGCCGCGTACCTCTTTCCGTGGGGAAATTTGAATATCAAAAAGCTCCTTTTCGAGTCCGCTAAGACAAAGCTAATCTCCGGCATAGAGGAAAAAACCTTTTACGATAAATTCAAAGGCGCTGTGATATACGTCGACCACTTATCAGGCGGCGGCGCCAAAGACGCGTCAGGGGTTATGCAGGGCGTCTTCATATCCGACACAAGCGACAAAGGCGAACCCGCCGTATTCTTCGCGAAACAAGGCGAGTTTGAATCCACCGACTCTGAATTAGTTTACCTGAAACTCAGCGACGGCACGCTCCATAAAAAAAGCGCCAAAGACGACGCGTATCACATAGCAAAGTTTTCTTCCTATCTTCTCGAATTAAAGCTCCCTGAAGGCGGGCCGTCGCCAAGCATGTTCAACAGGCCTAACCGCGAGCTTTATCCGCTCGAACTTTTGCAAAAAATAACCGTTTTAAAGGCCGGCGGCAAATCAACAAGGTCTCAGGTCATGGAACTCAACAAACGCTTCTCACTTCCGGCGTCCGTGCTGGTATTCGCGCTTATCTCGGTGCCTCTCGGCATACAAAAAATACGCACGGCAAGGCTTACCGGTTTCAGCGTATCGCTCGGCGTGGTGCTTATTTACTACGTCCTGTCAACGGCGCTTGAAACGCTTGGCAGTAACGGCGTTTTAAACCCTGCCGCGGCCGTTTGGGGCTCGAACATAATCTTTACCGCGGCAGGCCTGTACGCTGTTTACAGGGCGTCGAAAGACCGGCCCATTGTGCCTAAGTTCCTAAATCTATCAGGAAAAACCTGAGTGAAAACGCTGACCAAATACATTCTGCTCGAGTTTTTCAAGATCTTCGCCATGGCGATTGCCGGGTTCATCATGGTTTTTCTTCTCGTTGATATCTTCGAGAATATGAATAACCTCATGAAAAACAAAGTGCCGTTTGCTTCCTCGGCAATGTTTTTCATTTACAAAATACCATTCATAGTGGTGCAAACCGTGCCTATCGCCGTTCTTCTCGCGGTGCTTCTGACGCTCGGCATGCTTTCAAAGCACAATGAAATAACGGCAATTAAAGCCGGCGGTATACGGCTAATAGGCGTACTGAAACCCCTTTTTATAATCGGCGTTATCATAAGCGCGGCTATTCTTTTTATGAATGAAACAATAACGCCTTCGGCAACTAAAAAAACCGAAGAGTTCCGGCGTGCATGGTTCGGCTCCGGCAAGCTGAAATCATTCGGCGCCGAAGGCATGTGGATAAGAACAGGCTCCGGCATAGTCAATATTAAATACTTTGATATAAAAACAAAAGAAATGCGCGGCGTTACAATATACAAAGTAGAAAAACCCTTTACGCTTAAAACCCGCATCCAAGCCGACAAGCTCGCGTGGGACGGGAACATTTGGCTCGCGAAAACCGCAACCGCGTGGCACTTTACCAGAGACGGAAGCTTATCAACGGAAACAGCCAAAAACTTTGCCTTTGACGGGTTGTACCCGCCGGACGAGCTTATCGGAGCGGAAGACATTCAAAAGAACATGACCGCAAGCGAGCTGAACCGGTACATAAAAAACATTGAAGCTGACGGCTATTCGTCAAACAGGTACAGAACCGACCTGTACGGCAAGTTAACCTTCCCTATGGTGAGCTTTATCATGGTGATAGTCGGCATACCCTTCGCGCTGAAAACAGGCCGTTCAAGCGGCATAGCCGGCGGAGTGGGGCTGTCCGTAATAATAGCCTTCAGTTATTGGGTAGTGTTTGCGGCCTCTCGCTCGCTTGGCACAAACGGAGTAGTACCGCCGGTTGTAGCGGCGGCCTTCCCGGACGCGCTGTTTCTGACGATCGGAATACTGATGATGAGTTATGTAAAAGAATAAGCTCCTGTTAAAAACGCGCGCCTGTTATGGGAAAATTGAACCGCCAAACCAAGTAAAAGGCGGACATTTCTAAATTGGCTGGACAAAATCTCACAATACGCTTGACTGCCAGGCCTCAATGTGAGATTATATTTTTTCTCTACTGCGGGGTGGAGCAGTCCGGTAGCTCGTCGGGCTCATAACCCGAAGGTCGCAGGTTCAAATCCTGTCCCCGCTACCAAACCTATAAAAAGGGTTACGGCGTATGCCGTAACCCTTTTTCTTTGCCAGCTTATTCAATAACGGAGTATTAACTTGACTGTGCAGAAAAGAAAAAGCGAACTAAATTCAACTTGTTCTTGTGATTTCGTCATATTTATAATAAGGTAAACAAAAATATTATTTAATGAAGATATTGAACAAGGTTACGGTCGGGAATAGAAGAACTACCACGCTGGAATTAAGCGCATCAACCCATGCCATTATCGTTAAATGAAATAAAAGATCGCGCTCTTGCCTTCTCCCGCGAATGGGAGGGCGCACAGGCGGAACGCGCCGAAGCTCAGACCTTCTGGAACGAGTTCTTCAACGTCTTCGGCGTATCCCGCAGACGGCTTGCGAGCTTTGAAGAGCCTGTTCGACGGGCGCGGACGCGCTTTGAGGAAAAGGGAGCTGGCGGCGGCTTTATAGACCTTTTCTGGCGCGGCACCCTCATAGCCGAGCATAAATCTCTGGGCCGCGACCTTGACTCGGCCTACAAGCAGGCGCTTGAGTATTTCGACGGACTTGCCGAACGCGACCTTCCTCGCTACGTTATCGTATCCGACTTTGCGCGCATTCGTCTGTATGACCTTGACACCGGCAGACCCACTGAGTTCCCTCTAAAAGACCTCTATAAAAATATAAAACTCTTCGGTTTCATCGCGGGCTATATCACGCAACAGATTACGGCGCAGGACCCGGTAAACATCAAGGCCGCCGAGCGCATGGGTAAACTCCACGACCGCCTGCGCGCCTCCGGCTATGAAGGGCACGTCCTTGAAGTTCTGCTTGTGCGCCTGCTATTCTGCCTATTCGCCGAAGACACCACGCTCTTTGAGCCGCGCGGTTCATTTCGTGATTTTATCGAGAACAACACCCGCGAAGACGGCTCGGACCTTGGGCCTCAACTGTCGCTTCTCTTTCAAGTGCTTAACACCGCCGAAAACCGCCGTCAAAAAGGCCTTGATGAAGTATTCGTTGCTTTCCCCTATGTGAACGGACGGCTCTTTGAAGAGACTCTGCCCATATCCGCCTGTGACAGAACGATGCGCGAAATGCTTCTTGACTGTTGCGCGCTCGACTGGGGGCGCATATCCCCGGCCATTTTCGGAGCGCTCTTTCAG
>SCQA01000045.1 GCA_004298725.1 bacterium | reverse complement strand
TCGGCAAGGTAATGAGCATTTCAGATGAACTGATGAACAGGTATTACGAACTGCTGAGCCTTAGTCCGGCTGAAAAAATAGCTCAAATAAAATCCGGCGCGAAACACCCGAAAGAAGCTAAAGAAGAGCTTGCCTTTGAACTGACTAAGCGCTTTCACGGCAAGGAAGATGCCCAAAAAGCGCTTGAAGGCTTCAGGTCGCTCTTCGGCAAAAAAGAAGTCCCAACTAATATTGAAGAAGTCTCGTTGGAATGCGAAGCGCAAAGCCTGTGGCTGGCGAAGCTTCTTGTGCTTGCCGGCCTTGCGGATACGACATCCGCGGCCTCGCGCCTCGTAACTCAGGGCGGGGTTAAAGTGGACAACGAAAAGATAACGAACCACAAAGCCGAATTGCCCGTTGGCAAAACCTACCTTATACAGGCTGGCAAAAGATTTTTTAAACGCGTGACTCTTAAAAAAAGCACGGCATAGGAAGACGTACGGCAAAATACTTGGCAAACAACAACCTATGGGAGAAGACAACAACAATAAAACAGGCGTCTTCAAAGGCCTTTACGAGCTTGCGTCAATAGGCATTACGCTTGCCGCGGCGACGTTTATCGGCCTTCTAATCGGCATATACATTGACGGCTACTTTGACACAAAGCCGTGGTTTACTATAATATTTCTGATATTCGGCATTATCGCCGGTTTTAAAAACTTATATCATACAACCAAAAAATACGGCTCAAAGTAAAGGCGCGCCTGTTTTGTATAAGCCGGAATTCAACGCTTGCCCCCGCGTTGACGAGGTTTAACGCAGGCCGCTCAAAGCGGCGCTTATGTCCTTTAAAATGTCAATGACACCAAACAGGTCATAAATGAAATTCGCCGCCGTTGTCAATATAGCCGTTCTTGCGGTTGGAACGCTTGTTTGCTGGTTTATAAATATTTCAGTTGCCTTTGGCTTCGTAGTAGGCTATATTATCGGCGTTTTGAACGCGGTTTGGCTGAGGCGCACGGCAAAGAAGATTACGTCGTTGCCGCTTGCCAAAGTCGGCAGGCACGTGGCGTTTAATTATTATCTGCGCTTTTTCATAACAGTTGCTTCGTTTGCCGCGCTTATTTACCTGAGGCTCGTAAACCCGTGGTCAACGCTAACGGGGCTTGTGGCTTCCATAACCACGTTAATAATACTAACCATCCTGTCCGCAAGAGAGGAGGCCTTAAAGTAACGAAATGCACCATATAATACTTCCTGAATTAGGTCTGCCCGCGCACGTAGCGGTAATGATTTACATAGTTATAGGCCTCGGGGTTCTGGCTTTTATAGCCGGTAAAAACCCACAGCTGATACCCGGCAAGCTTCAGAGCATCTTTGAATTCTTCATCGAAGCCTTTGTGCGTCTCGTTGACGAAACAATGGGGCACAGGGGCAAAAAATACTTTCCAATAGTCATGACGTTCGTACTCTACATCTTCTTCTCAAACCTCATGGGCTTGGTGCCGGGCATGTTACCGCCTACGGCCAACCTTAACTCAACGCTCGGGCTTGCGCTTATAGTCTTTTTCGCCACGCACATAATAGGAATTAAAGAACACGGGCTTCCCTACCTTAAGCATTTTGTCGGGCCGGTATGGTGGCTTGCGCCGCTTATGATACCCATAGAAATAATCGGACACCTTGCAAGGGTGCTTTCCCTCTCGCTCCGTCTTTTCGGCAATATCATGGGCCATGAGCAGGTGCTTGGCGTCCTTTTGATACTCATGACCATTCCCGCTCTTATGGCTATAGCCTACCCGCTGATACTCATATCAACCGCGCTTGGCGTTATAGTCATTTTCCTGCAAACTTTCATATTCGCTCTGCTTACCATGATGTACTTTGGCGGCGCGCTGGAAGAGTCACACTAAAAAATTGAGGCTGTGAAGCGCTTTAAACGCCGTCGCTCCCCTGCCCCTTGTCGTCTGTGAAAAGATTCCCCCGCACTTGAAAACCTTGACAAAACAGCCTATTATTCATATAATATAAGATACTAATGTATCCGTTGAAAGGGGTTTGTTATGAGCCAGCTCGTACTTACAGAATCCATTCAAGGTTATTTAAACGAAGTAAGCAAGTACCCTCTCCTCTCTCATGAGGAAGAGCTTTCAGTTGCCACGCGCTACTTCAAAACCAGAAATATTGACGACGCTCACACTCTTGTCACCTCAAATCTGCGCTACGTCGTTAAAATAGCGCTTGATTTCCGCAACTACGGTTGCAAGCTTGCCGACCTCATTCAGGAAGGCAACATCGGGCTTATGCACGCCGTAAAGAAATTCAACCCGCACAAAGGCTTCCGCTTAATCACCTATGCCTCATGGTGGATAAAAGCCTCGATGCAAGATTTCATACTTAAAAGCAAGGGCTTGGTACGCAGAGGCGCGAAGGCGCTAAAAAAGAAGCTTTTTTACAAAAGCGATCCAAAAACGCCAGCAGGGGATGACATATCCGCGTATAACGACTTGTCTCTCAATACTCCGGCAGGGGACGGCTCTGCCACTCACATGGAGCTTTTAACGGACATACGCCCCTCTCAGGAAGACGTTGTGGCTGAACTTCAAGAAAGCATTGAAACTAAGCGGACAATAACAACCGCTCTTAAAAGGCTCTCAAGTAATGAACGCTACGTAATAGAGCGGCGCGTAATGACCGACGAGCCGGAAAGCCTTCAGGGTTTGGGCGACAAACTCGGCATAACCAGAGAGCGCGTAAGACAAATTGAAACTAACGCTCTTAAAAAGCTTAAAACTTCTCTCGCGTTAACGCGTTGAAAACGGCGCTTATGACCTGTTTGTGGTCAGTGAAAACGCCCTGTTGAATAAATACCGGCGTGTTTATTCAACAGGGCGTTTTTGTTTTTAAGGGTGCATCTAAAAATCAGAAATTTTTTCCGGGGTCGAGCCGGGGCGAAATAAAACGCAGAGCATACATGCAAATATGTGAGCATTTTATTTCGTCCTAACGGAGAAATCCAGGGGAAAGGGCGATTTTTAGAGACACCCTTTATTCTTAAATTACCCATTTACCTCACCTATCAATTTCGCTATAATATCCGCACGTTAATCAGGAGCCGCAACACAATTGAACAAACGGCCTACAATAGCTTACATTGACACGGAAGCGCTGAAATTCAACTTTTCACAGTTGAAAAGTCTTATCCCGGCGTCAACCGGAATTATGTCGGTTGTTAAGGCTAATGCCTACGGACACGGAGACGCCGAAACCGCTAAAATCCTTGACGTCGCGGGCGCGGACTTTTTCGGCGTAGCCCTGCCTGAAGAGGGCGTAAAACTCAGGGACGCCGGCATTAAAAAACCGATTGTCGTGCTTGGCGGCATATTTGCCGTGCAGGCCAAGCCGTTGTTCGACTTTGACCTTACGCCGGTTATATTTGATTTAAACACGGCCAGCGCGCTGAACGAATACGCGTCAAAACGCGGGGAAGTCAAAAACGTACACGTAAAAATAGACACCGGCATGGGACGCATTGGCCTGCAACCCGACGAAGTTACGGTTTTTTTTAATGAGTTTGCCGCGTTTAAACACTTGAACCTTGAAGGCGTGCTATCGCATTTTTCTTCAGCGGATCAGGAAGGCGCCGGCAGGGAATTTTCCGAGAAACAGATAATCGCTTTTAATAAAGCGGTAAAAGAAATTAGAGCCCTTGGCTACGGCCCGCGCTACTTGCACATGGCTAACTCAGCGGCTATAGTAGAGCTTGAAAACGCGCGCTTCAACCTTGTGCGTCCGGGCATTGCGCTATACGGCGCTTACCCGTCAACGCGTTTTGAAAGTAAGCTCGCATTAAAACCGGTTATGCAAATTAAAACCCGCGTGCTATGCGCTAAGAGCGTTCCCAAAGGCTTTGCAATAAGCTACGGCAGACGATTTATAACAAAAAAGTCATCCATTATAGCCACGCTTCCCATAGGTTACGGCGACGGCCTTCCGCGCGCCCTTTCCAACAAAGGGGAAGCGCTTATAAACGGCAAAAGGGCGCCCATTGCCGGAACAATTTGCATGGACCTTACAATGTGCGACGTAACCGGAATACCCGGAGTAAGGGCAGGCGACGAGGCCGTAATAATAGGCTCGCAGGGCGGAAATTCCATAACGGTTGAAGAAGTAGCCGAAAAGTCCGGCACCATAAGCTACGAAGTGCTTTGCGGCATAAGCCGGAGAGTGCCGAGAATATACGAATGACACCAAAAAGGTCACAAGTGACACCAAACAGGTCACAAGTGACTCCAAAAAGGTCACAAGCGGCCAACATGCCGATGGACAGGTCATAAATGAAAAATATCTTTAACAATAAAGCGCGCATTACTAACGCTTACCTCGAAAAACTCGGCAAAGACGCCGTTGCCCTTATAAAAGCCGTGGGGCTTATGAGCCTTATGCTCGGCTCTGCGCTAAAGCTTGCCGCTACGCCGCCTTTTAAACTTAAAAATGTCTTTAAGCAGATGGAATTCGTTGGCGTGCAGTCGCTCTTTGTAGTCGTGCTTACAGGCTCTTTCACCGGCATGGTGCTGGCGCTTCAAAGCTTCACTGCGCTTAAAAGGTTCGGCGCGGAAAGCATGGTAGGGCCGACCGTTGCGCTCAGCATGGCGCGGGAATTAGGCCCTGTGCTCTCCGGCCTTATGGTTACGGGCCGGGCCGGAAGCGCCATGGCAACTGAACTTGGCACAATGCGCGTAACCGAACAGATTGACGCGCTTGCCACCATGGCCGTCAACCCGGTAAAGCACCTCATAAGCCCTCGCGTACTTGCCGGTATTTGCATGTTTCCGGTGCTTACCATTGTAACGGACTTTGTAGGCGTCATCGGCGGCTACCTTGTGGGCGTGAGGCTTCTCGGCATAAACAGCGGCGTATATATCGGCAGAACCGTTGACCTCCTGCACGTGCAGGACATATTCAGCGGCCTTACCAAGTCGCTCTTTTTCGGCCTTATAACCACGCTTGTAGCCTGCCACTACGGGTACTACACCACTGGCGGCGCCGAGGGGGTAGGCAAGGCCGCCACTAATTCAGTCGTCACGGCCAGCGTCCTTATCTTGGTATCCGATTATATACTTTCTTCGTTTATGGCTTAACTTGATACTTGGCTTTTTATATGATAAAAATTGAAGGGTTGAAGAAATCGTTTAACGGTAAAAAGGTGCTTGACGGCGCTGACCTTGAAATTGAAAAAGGCAAAATTACCGTCATCATAGGCAGAAGCGGCGAAGGCAAAAGCGTGCTCATTAAGCACATCATCGGGCTTTTAAAGCCCGATGACGGCAGAATAATGCTTGACGAACAGGAGCTGACCGCGCTTAACGACGCGGACCTTAACGAGGCAAGAAAACGCTTCGGCATGCTTTTTCAGGGCGCCGCGCTCTTCGACTCTATGACGGTTGCCGAAAACGTCGGCTTTCCTCTAAAGGAGCACACTTCGCTCAGTTGGGAGGAAATATTAAAAACCGTTACCGAAAAATTGCAGCGGGTCGGCCTTGTGGGCGTTGAAGATATGATGCCGGCGGATTTGAGCGGCGGCATGAAAAAAAGGGTGGGCCTTGCGCGCGCGATAGTCATGGACCCGGAAATAGTCCTCTTTGACGAACCCACGACAGGGCTTGACCCCATAATGAGCGACTCCGTTGCGGACCTCGTCCTTGACACGCAAAAGGCGCTTAACACGACTTACATTCTCATTTCGCATGACATACCGTTTTCATACAAGATAGCCGACAAAATAGCCATGCTCCACGAGGGTAAGATTATCGCCGAAGGCACGGTCAAGCAGATGAAAGAAAACCAGAACCCCATACTCAGACAATTCCTTGAAGGCAGGGCCGAAGGGCCGATAAAGGTTTACTGACGGCTTGCAAGCGCCGCAGTAACCAAATATAACTTATGAACGACAAATCATCAGGACTTTTAAAACTCAGCGCCGAAGCAAAGGTGGGAATTTTTGTCCTTGCCGGCGTAATCATCCTTATCTTTATGTCGCTTAAAATCGGCGGCATAAGACTTGGCAGGGAAGAAGGCTACACCCTCTTCGTCAGCTTTGCCTCGGCCGCCGGCCTTGACAAGGACGCCTCCGTGCGCGTTGCGGGCGTGGAAATAGGCAAGGTTAAGAAGATTTCGCTTCGCGGCAACAGGGCGTACCTTACCCTGAACATAAACCCGGACACAAAACTCGGCAAAGACTTCACCGCGGTTCTTACCACCAAAGGGCTTCTTGGCGAAAAGTACCTTGAGCTTATACCCGGCTCTCCGAACGCGCCTCCGCTAAAAGACGGCGACGAAATAACCCGCACCATTACCTACGCGGACATGGATAAGCTCATGACCATTCTTAGCGAAGTGGCGGTTGACGTTAAGCTGGTAACGGAAACGCTCAGCCACGTGCTTGGCGGCAAAGAAGGCGAAACGTCGCTCAGAAATATTTTGAAAAATATCGAGGACATATCATTAAGAGTAGACAGGCTCGTAGGCAATAACGACGAAAAGATGAACCGCATCGTTTCCAACATTGACGACTTCACAACGCTCCTTAAAAACGACGGCCCGCAAATATCCACGGAACTTCGAGAGGCCGTCAAAAACCTTAACGAGGCTTTTGTAAAAACATCCGGCAACCTTAACGCGATGATTGACGAAAACCGGGGAAATTTAAAAGAAGGCGTTTCAAGCCTGAAAACAGCGGCGGTTAAGCTTCAAGAGGCCATGGACAACTTAAACAAGCTCACCAAGGAAGTCGGCCCGCAAATCGGCGAGACCGTCGGCTCCATAGGGAGCATCGCCAGAAAGATAGACCAGGCCGAAGGTACCCTCGGAAAACTCGTCAACGACCCGGCGATACACGAAAACCTTAATAAGACCATAAAGGGCATCAATAACTATATTGACAAAACTGAAAATATTCACACGTACGTAGGCTACCGCGGCGAATACCTCTTTGACGCGAAAAACACGAAGAGCTATCTCTCCTTGAAAGTTCAGCCGAGAATTGACAAATACTACCTTTTTGAAATAGTGGACGACCCGCGCGGCAAACAGAGAAAAGAGACACGCGTATCGCAGGTCAACAACAACTCGACCACCACAACGGACACAGTTACGGTTGACCAGATTAAGTTCTCGCTACAAATAGCCAAACGCTTTGATGATTTAGTAGTAAGAGGCGGCTTGCTTGAATCAACCGGCGGCGCGGGCATTGACTACTTCTTTTTCAAAAACAGGCTTAAACTGTCGCTTGAGGTCTTTGACTTCAGCAAAAACAGCAACCCTCACATCAAGACCGGGGCCACGTACTACATCAACAAGTACTTCCATTTAACAGCCGGCGGCGACGACATAATCAGCAGGCGCGGCTTTGCGTCGTTCTACCTCGGCGGCGGTTTCATGTTTGACGACGACGACCTCAAGTACCTTATGGGCTCGGCTCCGACGAGCGCTCTTAAAAACTGATGACCCGCCCTGCCTCCGCGACAAAGCAACCGAGCGCCGGGCTTGCCGTTGATTTAGGCACCACAACGCTCGCGGTAGCGCTCGTTGACTTGGCTTCAGGTAAAGCATTAAAACGAACGTCCGCTGAGAACCCCCAGCGCGCATGGGGCGCTGACGTTGTTTCGCGCATAACAGCCGCCTTGGAAGACCCGCCTTCGCTCAAAGAAATGTCAATCGCGGCGCTTAAAACATGCGCCTCTTTATTGAATGAATTAACTGAGGAAAGCGGCTTATGCGTTGCTGAAATAGCAATAGCAGGCAACACGGTCATGGAGCATTTACTGCTCAATGTTTCTCCCGTTAGCCTTGCAAAGCCCCCATATAAACCGGCCTTCAAGGGAGCGAAACGTCTTGTAGCCAAAGACTTCGGCTTTAATGCCGCAGACGGCGCGGGGCTGTATGTTTTTCCGGTAATCGGCGGGTTTGTCGGCGGAGACGCCGTGGCAGTGGCGCTATTTTTAGGGCTTAACAATGCAACCGGCCCGACCATAACCGTTGACATAGGCACAAACAGTGAAATAATGCTCTCGGCAAACGGTCTGCTATACGTTGCCTCAGCCGCGGCAGGCCCGGCGTTTGAAGGCGGCGGCATCAAGCACGG
>SCQA01000005.1 GCA_004298725.1 bacterium | reverse complement strand
GGTCTTTTTTCACCGGTCCTATGGAGCCGAGGTCGACGTTTTCGGAAAAGCCCGCCACCTTTATCGTGTCAAGCGTTTTTTTGTCGAAAAGACCGACGCCGACCCTTGGAAGAATAAAGAAGAATATAAAGCCGAAGGCAAGCGTAACAATTGAAACCGTGGCAAGCCATATGAAAAATCTTCCGTTGAAAACGTCCGGCGGGGGTTCGTTTGATGCCGCAAAGGCCTTTTCCGTCCAGTCGCGTTTTACGTTGAAAAGAATCATGGCGAAAATAGACGAAAGTATAAACAGCGAAATTATCACGAAAAAAAACGGGCTTGTCGTAGAAGCAGTCGAGGCGAGTATTTCAAAAAATACTATGCCGAACGCCGTAACGTAGTCTCTGTTCGTATTGAGGTCGAAGAGTTTTAACGCAAGCAGTATCGTCAGAAACCTTGTGGACGCCGCTATAAGGCTTTTCGACACGAAGAAATAATCCGCCGCGTAGAGCGCGAAGATAAGCACGGCAAACGCGTTCCAGAACAAGGGTGGTAAAAGGCGTTTCTTTTTGATGTTGAGTATTAGGCTTAAAAGCATAGCCGTCAGCACCGCGCCGATAAGGAACGCGTCAGCGCTTTCGGTAAGCGAAAGCGCGCCTACGGCAAGCGCCGACAGAAAGTAAACCGCGCTCGTCATGTAAGTTGAAAATTTCATGCGCTCTGCACCCGGACGTTGCATTTGCCGGCCCCTTTGGAGGCAACGGGCGATATAAGGGCAAGCGTTTTCAGCGCCGCGTAAAGCTGAGGCCTTCCGGTTTTGGGCCGTAGCTCGGCGCTAAGCGTTTTAAGGCCCACTGAAAAACCGAGGCTTATAAAGTGATTTACCGCTGACGCGGCTTCGTCAACCGTCTGCTCAAAAGCAGTGGCGTCAGCGGTAGCGTAGTTGTCAAAGACCACCACAACTTTTTTTTCGTTCTCTATTTCAAACTCTTTTAAAAGGAGCTTTTGAGTTCTCGCGGCGGACTTCCAGTATATATGGCGGGCGTCGTCGCCGGCGGTATAGGCGCGCAGGTTGTAAAGCTCAACGCCCTTGCCTTTTTTTCGCGTTTGGCCCCGTCCTTGCGGCTCTCCGGCCGTTATCAGGACGCGTTTTAAAGGGCTGTTTATTGATGGGTATATTATAACTTCGTCAGAGGCGGTTACTTCCTTACTTTTAAGAAAAAGCCCGAAAGGAAAGCGAGTGATTATTTTTACGCCTTCAAGAACATATTGCCCCCGGTTCTCAAAAGTATAATGAACGTTTTTGACGGCTTCGCCATGCTCAGCCACTTTTAAAAAGTATGCGTCCGCAGATTTAAGGCCGGTTTTTGGAATTTCAGCTATTTTAAAGGAAAAAGACGGCAATATTTTTTTGTAATTTTTTACCTTTAGCTGTACATGCGCCGGAGCGCCCTTGAAAGCGCGGCTTGGAAGTTTTCTGGACGCGGTTATGCCCTTAAGCGTTGCTTCCGACATAATGCCTGATATGACGATAAACGAAAGCATGACTGCGACCACAAGGTAAAGGAGGTTATTACCAGTGTTTATCGCGCCAACGCCTATGGCGATAAGCACGGCTATATACCACTTGCCTTCTTTGGTTATGGAGAGCGAACGCGGAAATTTGAAAGTGCGGCGGCGCGGGCTTTTTGCCGGACTGGTTAAAGATTTTTTGCGGCCAAAGATAATGCCGGTAATTATGTTGAGCCACGGAAACGGCGCGTGAGCGGCAAGCCGGAGGTTCATCTTTTGTTTTGCTCTTAATTGTTTTGAGTTTTTATGCAAATTGACAGTGCGTTAAATCGGCACTTTTATTGTTGAAAGTATTTCTTCAATAATGGCCGAAGATTCCTCGGACGATTCTTCTTCAATTGCTCCGGCAGGTATTATTCTGTGGGCAAAAACAGGCGTTGCAAGTAGTTTAACGTCGTCGGGTATGGCGTAGTCTCTGCCCTTAACAAGGCTTATCGCCTGCAAAGTTTTGTAAAGCGTCATGGCCCCGCGCGGGCTTATGCCGAGCTTAACGCCCCTGTGGTTTCTTGTTGCCTCGGTTATGGCCAGAATATAGTTTACAATGTCTTCATCAACGCGCACGTCAAGCGCCAGCCGTTGCATTTCAGTAACGTCCGTCGTGGTCAGCACGGGTGAGAGCGTTTTTATGACAGATGCGCTTTCAATGGACGTAAGTATAAGCCTTTCATCAGCCAGGTCCGGGTAGCCTATTCGCATGCACATGGTGAATCTGTCAAGCTGTGATTCGGGAAGGGGGAAGGTGCCGGAAAACTCCGCCGGATTTTGCGTGGCAAGAAGCATAAACGGCTCGGGAAGCGGGTGGGTAACTCCGTCAACCGAGACCTGCCTGTCGTTCATGGCCTCAAGGAGCGCGCTTTGCGTCCTCGGAGTGGCTCTGTTGATTTCATCCGCAAGCACGACGTTGGCGAAAAGCGGCCCGCGCCTGAATTCAAAGGCATGTTCTCTATCGTTATACACGGTAACGCCTATGCAGTCGCTCGGCAAGAGGTCGCTTGTGAACTGAATCCTCTGGAAAGTACAGCTTATCGACCTTGCAAGGCCGTGCGCGAGCGTAGTCTTGCCGACGCCCGGAACGTCTTCAATAAGCAGGTGCCCTTTCGAGAGCAGAACGGCCACGGCAAGCTCGATTATCTTACTTTTGCCGCGAATGACCGTGCCAAGGGTTTGTGTGAGGGAGCGAATCTTTTCGTAAGCAATTTGGTTATTCATGTTTTACTTCGCCTTTACCGTATATTTTTGTCTGCTTCAATTGTGCCGTTAAAATAACGCAACTATCGCGCCACGGCTCTCTGCGACATGCGGCACAATATTTATAACATACATGGCCAAGCACAAAAGGCATGACTCAATATGAAATTCTAACAAAATACCGAGTGGCGCGTCAACGCATCTCTTTAAATGAAGTGGGTTTGACGATTTCTTTCTTGACAGTAAATTTGGTTATGATAATATTTGCAACGCGCGGTAATACATCGCGGGAGTAGCTCAGTTGGTAGAGCGCAACCTTGCCAAGGTTGAGGTCGCGGGTTCGAGCCCCGTCTCCCGCTCCAAAATACAGTGTGCGCCGGTTACTGATGAATACGTCCAAAAAGATGGAAACGCTTAAATCCTACATTGAATCAAAAGGACTTAAGTCAACTGCACAGCGCGACTATATCGCAGACACTTTTTTTAAATCCAACACCCACATCAGCCTTGAAGAGCTCCTTAAAAAAGTAAAAAGAAAAACGCCTAACATCGGTTATGCCACGGTTTACAGGACGATGAAGCTCCTTACCGAAGGCGGGCTTGCCATTTCAAGGCAGTTCGGCGACGGTCAAACGCGTTACGAAAACCTACCGGAGTACGGGCATCACGACCATATAATCTGCGTAAAATGCTCTAAAATAGCTGAATTCCAGAACCAGAAGATAGAAGAACTCCAGTCTGAAACAGCAAAAAAACTCGGCTTTACCGTCATTAACCACAAGCTTGAGCTGTACGGTTATTGCTCTGGTTGCGCCTAAGCGAAGATACTAAAGTCGTCTTCATATGAAAATCCTTAACATCTTTTAAATACCTGCCTTCGTTTTTAATCGCCATATTTCTTATTTTTTAAACTGGTACCGCCTTTTCCGGCTGAATTTTAATTTCACCGGACGCGGCAACAGAAGATTTACCTTGCAATTGAAAATGAAAGTTATTATCATAATAACATGGACCATAAAATAACAGGCGACGGCGCACGCGCGGCTTTGTGGCTCGCGCTCGTAGGAAACCCGAACGTCGGCAAAAGCGTCATATTCGGCGCTCTTACCGGACGTTATGCCACGGTTTCAAACTACCCGGGCACCACGGTCGAGGTAAGCAAGGGTTCAGCCCGCCTTGGCAGGGCTTTTGTCGGCATAATAGATACTCCGGGCGTTAACAGCATCGTTCCAATGTCTGAGGACGAGCGCGTTACGCGCGATATTCTCTTGAACGAGGATATTGCCACCACGTTGCAGGTAATTGACGCGAAAAATTTGAGGCGCGGCCTTCTTATAACCATTCAGCTGATAGAAGCGGGGCTTCCGCTTACCCTTGCCCTTAATATGTATGACGAGGCAGGGGAGCGCGGCATAAGGATAGATCTTGACGCCTTATCAAAAGCAACAGGGCTTAACGTCATACCCACGGTTGCCACGCAGAAGTGGAATATCGACAAGCTTGATGACATCTTCGAGCTGAATAAAAAAGCCGCTGTTTTTCTTCGTTATCCAGACGCCATAGAAGACGCCGCAGTAAAGATTTCCGCTTTTTTGCCTGAAATGCGAATCACCGGACGCTCGGTTGCGCTGATGATACTATCCGGCGACGAAACAATGCTTGGGTGGCTTAAAAGCAGGGTAAGCGAAGACGCCTTGAAAAAAATGGAGGAAATAAGAGCTGTAGCGCAGGGTCAGTTCAGCGAACCTGTGGGATACCTGATTAACCGCCTGAGGCTGAAGTCCGCTGACGCGATTGTTGAAAAATGCGTTACGCAAGAGTCGCTTGCCGGAGGGCGCGTAAGAAACCTTCTCGGCACATGGTCGATGCATCCGGTATGGGGCATACCAGTTCTGCTTGCCGTGCTGTATTTAATGTATGAGTTCGTCGGCGTAATCGGCGCGCAAACGAGCGTTAATTTTTTTGAAAAGATTATCTTTGGCGGCTACGTCAACCCGTGGGCAGTGAGGGTCACGGAGTACGTGTTTCCGTCCGGTCTTATACACGACCTTATTGTGGGGCCGTACGGCATCGTCACCATGGCGGTTACTTACGCCATAGCCATAGTTTTGCCCATAGTCGGCTTCTTTTTCATATTTTTCAGCGTGCTTGAAGATTCCGGCTATCTGCCGAGGCTTGCCATTATGGTTGACACGGTATTTAAACTTATGGGGCTTAACGGCAAGGCAGTCCTCCCGATGGTGCTTGGGCTTGGGTGCGACACCATGGCAACTATGACCACAAGGATACTTGAAACAAAAAAAGAGAGAGTAATTGTAACGCTTCTTCTCGCGCTCGGCGTGCCGTGCTCGGCTCAGATCGGCGTGATACTCGGTATGCTCGGAGCCGTCTCTTTCAAGGCTACGCTCGTTTGGGCTTTTGTAGTTGCGCTTACGATGTTCTTCGTGGGTTTTTTGGTGTCAAGGCTTTTGCCCGGCCAGTCGTCAGATTTCATAATAGAAATACCGCCGATGCGCCTGCCTCAGCTTTCGAATATTCTTTTAAAGACGGTTGTCCGCGTTCAGTGGTATTTGAAGGAGGCCTTGCCGCTTTTTGTGCTCGGTACGCTTACGCTTTTTGTGCTTGATAGAATAAACGTCCTCGGCGCGCTGGAGTACGCGGCCTCGCCCATAGTGAAAGACTTTCTTGGTCTGCCTGTTCAGTCCACTCAGTCGTTCATAGTAGGCTTTTTGAGAAGGGACTACGGCGCGGCCGGGTTTTTGGCGCTTCAAAAGAACGGCCTGCTCGACCCCATTCAGGTGGTGGTCAGCCTTGTTACCATAACTCTTTTTGTGCCGTGCATAGCGAACCTCTTTATGATAATAAAAGAGAGGGGGGTAATGGCGGCGATTTGGATGACGCTCTTTATCTTCCCATTCGCTTTTTTTGTGGGCGGGGTTCTTAATTTTATTTTGAGGGCGTTAAACGTCAGTCTTTAACAGACAAAGGAGCATGTCATGGCGGACAACAAGGCGGCGGAGGAAATACTTGAATTCATCTGGACTGAAAGGGAGAAAGGGCAAAACTCCATAAGCAAACTTATTGGCATAGGCGAAGTGGCTGAGGCGGGGGCGGACAGATTGACCATTGAGGCCATGGCAAAAGACGGTCTCGTCCGCATCGAAGGCGACTCGATTTATTTAATCGGCGATGGCGAAAAAAGAGCTGAAGCCGTTATAAGAAACCATAGGCTTGCCGAGAGGCTTTTTACAGAGGTGCTTGTCCTTGACGAAGAGGCGGTTGAAAAGAACGCCTGCAACTTCGAACATACGCTTTCAAGCGAAGTTACAAACAGTATCTGTATGTTGCTCGGTCATCCGCCTACTTGCCCGCACGGCCTTCTTATTCCGCGCGGTGAGTGCTGTAAAAAGGCGGATAGCGAACTAAAGCCGATAGTCAAGGCGTTAAACGAACTTGATTCGAACGACTTATGTAGAATCATATTTATCGTGTCAAGCTCCGATACGAGACTTGATAAACTCAGTACGCTCGGGCTTGTGCCCGGCTCGGTTCTGAGGCTCAAACAGAGGAGGCCGGCGTTTGTGGTTCAGATAGGCGAAACGACAATAGCCCTCGACCCTGCCATAGCAAAGGAGATTTATGTAAAAAGGCTTTCTCTTGCCTGACGCCGCGCAGTCAGGGGCGCGCGCGAGGCCGGCGTCCAATCAGCAACACTGCTAAAAACGCTGTACACAAAACCCGCCGATTGTGTTATTTTACCGATATGCACCATAGCGACTTTGTCCACCTTCATTTACATACCCAGTACAGCCTCCTTGACGGGGCCATAAGGCACGACGACCTTTTAAAAGCCGTGCACGATTATAAAATGCCTGCCGTTGCCGTGACAGACCACGGAAACATCTTCGGCGCGGTTGAATTCTACGAAAAGGCGATTAAAAAGGGTATAAAGCCGATTATAGGCTGTGAAACATACGTCGCGCCCGGCAAAAGGACGGATAAAACCCCTCCGTCGCGCGGCGGCTCCTCAGAAACTGCTTTTCACCTTCTACTTCTCGTAAAAAACGCCAAGGGGTATCATAACCTCTGCAAACTTCTGACTAAAGCCTACCTTGAAGGCTTTTACCGCAAGCCGCGAATTGACAAGGAACTGCTTGCCGAACATAACGAGGGGCTTATAGCGCTTAGCGCGTGCCTGCACGGAGAAGTCTCTTATCTGTTAAATGCCGGACAGGCGGAAGAGGCAGAGAAAGTTGCGAAAGAGTACAAAGAAATATTTTCAAATAATAGGTATTACTTCGAGATTCAAAGCAACGGCATAGAGGAGCAAAAAAAGGTAAATAAAGGCCTTATCGGGCTTGGTAAAAAGCTCGGCATACCGGTCGTAGCCACGAATGATTGCCATTACCTCAAAAAAGAGGACGCGCGCGTACACGAAATACTCCTCTGCATTCAAACCGGGCAAACAATGAACACGCCCAACAGGTTTAAATTTTCAACCGACGAATTCTACTTAAAGTCCCCCGATGAAATGAAGGCCGCGTTTTCCGAAGTGCCGGAGGCCATAACCAACACAATAGTTATCGCGGAAAGATGCGGTTTTGACATGAAACTCGGCGAGATACACTTGCCGGACTTTCCATTGCCGCTTGGAGAGACGCTGGACACTTTCATTGAGGAAAAGGCAAAGGCCGGCCTCGAAAACAGGCTTAAAGCCATAACATCAAGAGGTGTTGCCGTTGACACGCTTCATTATTACGACAGGTTGTTAAAAGAGCTTAAGGTAATAAAGGGCATGGGCTTTTCCGGTTACTTTCTAATCGTGGAAGATTTCATCGGGTATGCGAGGAAGAACGGCATTCCCGTAGGCCCGGGCAGGGGTTCCGCCGCCGGAAGCCTTGTTGCGTATTCGCTGGGCATTACCAACCTCGACCCTATTAAAAACAACCTCCTTTTCGAGCGTTTTCTGAACCCCGACAGAATAAGCATGCCTGATATAGACATTGACCTCTGCTATGAAAGGCGAGGCGAGGTTATAAGGTACGTTACCGAGAAATACGGCGCGGACAACGTCGGTCAGATAATAACGTTCGGACAGCTTAAGGCAAAGGCCTGCATAAGGGACGTCGGCAGGGCGCTTGATATGCCCTACGGCGACGTTGACAGGATAGCCAAGCTTGTGCCCAATACCATTAACATCAGCATAAAAGACGCGCTTATTCAGGAGCCGAGGCTTTCTAAGATGGCAAGCGACGACAAGAAGGTAAAAGACCTTATTGACATCGCCATGTCGCTTGAGGGGCTTCCGAGGCACGCGTCCACGCACGCGGCCGGTGTTGTAATATCAAACAAGCCTTTGACCGACTATTTGCCTTTGTACGTCTCCCAGAAGGATAATATCGTAACCACGCAGTTCCCCATGAAAGACGTTGAAAAAATCGGCCTTGTTAAATTCGACTTCCTCGGCCTTAAAACGCTTACCGTTATTGATAAAGCCGTTAAGCTTGTGAAGGCGAACAGGGGCGTTGACCTTGACGTTGAAAACTTTCCGCTGGACGATAAGAAGACATACGAGCTGATCGCAAGCGGAGAAACAAACGGCATATTTCAGCTTGAGTCTTCCGGTCTTAAAGATTTGCTTATAAAGCTGAAGCCGGAAACTTTTGAAGACATCGTGGCGGCGGTTGCGCTTTACAGACCCGGCCCTCTTCAAAGCGGCATGGTCGGCGATTTCATAAGCAGAAAGCATAAAAAAGTAAAGATCGTCTTCGACCACCCGCTGTTAAACGACATACTTGAAAACACCTACGGCGTTATGGTTTATCAAGAGCAGGTTATGGAAATTGCCAAGGTGCTTGCCGGTTTCTCGCCCGGAGACGCTGATTTTCTGAGAAAGGCGATGGGCAAGAAGCTCCCTGAAGAGATGCTGAAGCAAAAGACCAAGTTTCTTGACGGAGCGCGGAAAAAGGAAATCCCCCCTAAGATTGCCGAAAAGATATTCGATTTAATGGACAAGTTCGCGGGTTACGGCTTTAACAAGAGCCACAGTGCGGCTTACGCGCTTATCGCTTTTCAAACGGCTTACCTGAAGGCGCATTATCCGGTGGAGTTCATGTCCGCCCTGATGACCTCCGCGATCGATTCTACGGATTCTGTCGTGAAGTACGTGAACGAATGCAGGGAGCTTGAAATAAAAGTTTCGCCGCCGGACGTTAACGAGAGCGCAAAGGAATTTACCGTGAGCGGCGACGTTATAAGGTTCGGCCTTGCCGCCGTTAAAAACGTGGGGTACGCTTCCATAGAAGAAATTGTCTCGGTAAGGGGCGCGGGGCCTTTTACGTCGGTTATTGATTTTTTAAGCAGGGTTGATTCCCGCAAGGTAAATAAAAAGGTCATTGAAAGCCTCGTAAAGTGCGGCGCGTTTGATTTTACGGGCAATAAAAGGGCCGCGATAATGGCCTCGCTTGACAGCCTTATGGACACGGCGGAGGCGATGTGGCGCGACAAAAACAACGGTCAAAAATCAATATTCGATATGCTCGGCCCGGCGGACTTGGCTGGCTCCGGCGTAAAGAATGTTGAAATCAGCAATGTGCCGGAGTGGAGCGAAAAAGAGCTTCTCGGCTATGAAAAAGAGACTCTCGGGTTTTACCTTTCATCGCACCCGCTGGCCGGTTTAAAAAAAGAGCTTGAGGCTTACGCGACGTGTTCGATAGACGAGCTTAATGAAAAGCAAAGCGATACTGAAGTGGTCGTCGGCGGCATTGTCACGGAATGCAAAGAAACGACGACTAAAAAAGGGAGCAGGATGGCCTTTATAAGGCTTGAGGATTTAAGCGGAAGCGTCGAGGCAACCGTTTTTTCCGACATTTATAAGAAGGCATCTGATATAATCGCAAGCGGCGCTCCGGTTTTTGTAACCGGCAGAGTTGAAAAAGACGAAGAAAAAGAGATTGTCAAGCTTATGGCGCTTGACATTATTTTATTTGAGGACGCCAAAAAAAGCTTGAAAACCGCAAGGGTTAAGCAGACGCATATAAAAGCGCAGGTGAGCGGGTTGAACAGGGGCGTTTTTGAGGCTCTTAAAAACGCGCTCACCGCGCACCCGGGCAACTCGCAGGTCTTTTTGCACGTGCTTTACTCTTCTGCTTCGCCAGTGCTACTTAGCCTTTCTGAAGAGTTGCGGATAAGCCCGGACGACGGCGCTTTTGAAAGCATAAGAGCGGCGCTTGGCAACGTTGAAATCAAGGTTTTGTGAAGGGGATTTTTTATGACGACAAGGCATTGGCTTGAATTTGAAAAACCGGTTGAAGACGTGTACAGAAAAATTGACGAGCTTGCCGGTTCATCCGCGGACGGCTCGTACCGGCACGGCGAAGAGATTCAAAAGCTCGAAAAAAAGGCAGAGCACCTTTTAAAAGAAATTTATTCAAAACTCACTCCGTGGCAAATAACCATGGTGGCAAGGCACGCGGAAAGGCCTTACACTCTTGATTATATTAAAAATATCTTTGACGGCTTTATTGAACTTCACGGCGACAGACGCTTTAAAGACGACCCGGCCATTGCCGGCGGCATAGCCCGGCTTGACGGCATTCCGGTTGTGGCGTTGGGGCACCAAAAAGGCAGAAATACCAAAGAAAAGATACGCAGAAACTTCGGCATGCCAAACCCGGAAGGTTACAGAAAGGCGCTTAGGCTTATGGAGCTTGCCGAAAGGTTTTCCATGCCTTTATTTACGTTTATAGATACGCCCGGCGCGTACCCGGGCGTCGGAGCGGAGGAGAGAGGGCAGTCCGAAGCGATAGCTTATAATCTACTCAGAATGTCTGAGCTTAAAATTCCCGTAGTGGCAACCGTAATAGGCGAGGGAGGAAGCGGCGGCGCGCTTGCCATAGGCGTGGCGGACAGGGTTTTGATGCTTGAGTATTCGACTTACTCCGTAATATCGCCGGAGGGTTGCGCCGCCATACTCTGGAAAGACGGCGCAAAGGCCGACATAGCCGCCAAATCGTTAAAGATTAACGCGCCGGAGCTTTTACGCCTCGGCGTAGCCAATACGATTATAAAAGAACCTATAGGCGGGGCGCACAGAGAGCCGGAAACGGTTTATAAGGACATGAAAACCGCCCTTGTCGCAACGCTAAAAGACCTCTCGGCAATGCCCGTAGATAAATTGGTGGAGCAGAGGTATCAAAGGTTTCGTTCCATCGGCGCTTTTTACGATAAGGGGGCGTAATCGCCGCGCGCCGGTCTTGTTTTTGCAAATAAAAATTCAACCGGCTTCTGCGCCCATAAAAATACCGATACGTCGTTAAACTGTTTTTGTTTTTAGTGCTTCGTCACATCTTTTTTATCCGCTGCCGCGTTTTTTCCTGTTGAATAAAATAATCTATAAGGTTAAAATCAAAAGGTTTTCTGAATATTGCCGGATATTTCAATAAACTCAATTTATGGCGGAAAAAAAGACAAAAATAGACAAGCTTCGCTCTTTCATTGATTC
>SCQA01000044.1 GCA_004298725.1 bacterium | reverse complement strand
CGAGGAACAGGCCTTTCGGGAGAAAGGCTGACAGCGACAGAGCGCGGGTCAGAGCGAGTAGCGGGAGCTATGAGCGGCGGCCTTCGAATCCCTCTCTCTCCGCCATGTTTAATCCGTAAAGGTTTGACGTCGCCGCTGACAGCCGGGTCTTGCGCAATGATATGGCTGTAAACTCCGCCAGGTCCGGAAGGAAGCAACGGCAACAGCTGGACTCATGTGCCGCAAGGGTGCCTGGCTGTCAGCGGCGCCGGTAAACCGGCGACTCAAGGTTATTGACCGTATGTCAGGCTACGTCGTAATAGCGAGAAAATGGCGTCCGATTGTCTTTGAAGAGATTGTCGGGCAGGCCCATGTGACGAGGACGCTTAAAAACGCCATCAGTTCCGGCAGGGTGGCGCACGCGTACCTGTTTTCAGGGCCAAGGGGCGTTGGTAAGACTACCGCGGCGCGCATCCTTGCTAAAAGCCTGAACTGTGCCGGCCTTAAAGACGGCGCTCCGTGCGGAGAGTGCGCTTCCTGCCGGTCAATCGCGTCCGGTTCATCCGTTGAGGTGCTTGAAATAGACGGAGCGTCAAATAACGGAGTTGAAAACGTCAGAGAGCTTCGAGAAACCGTCCGGTTCATGCCCGGGCAGGGTAGCAAGTATAAGGTCTATATAATTGACGAAGTTCATATGTTGTCAACACCGGCCTTTAACGCGCTTTTAAAAACGCTTGAAGAGCCGCCGCCGCATGCTATATTTGTCCTTGCCACCACTGAAGTCCATAAAATACCGCTTACAATATTGTCAAGATGCCAGAGGTTTGATTTTCGTCGCATACCGTTTAAAGAGATACATGCCCACCTTGAAAAGATACTTGTTAAAGAGGGAATACGTTTTGAACATGACGCGGCGGCGTTAATCGCAAGGGAGGGCGACGGAAGCCTTCGAGACGCGCAAAGCCTTCTTGAGCAGGCAATAGCTTTTTCAGACGGAGAGGTAACGTGCGCCGTTGTTGCCGAATCTCTCGGGCTTATGGACAGAAGCACGCTTTTTGCCTTGTCTAAAGCAATTGTCGAAAGAGACGGCGGAGAGTGTTTGAATATTGTTGAAAAGATACATGATTTTGGTTATGATTTTAAGAAGGCGGCAGGCGGACTTTTAGAACATATACGCGACATAGCAGTAGTCAAGGCAGGGGCAGATGTTTCGCTTGAATTGCCTGACGGCGAGCTTGAGTCGCTTAAAACCATTGCTGTAGGCATAGAGCCGGAACGCCTTCAAATGCTCTTTTCCGTTATGGCAAAGGGTTACGAAGACGTCTCAAGAAGCGCGTATCCGCGATACGCTTTTGAAATGGCGCTCTTAAAGGCGGCTTCATTTGACGTGGCGGAGCCTCTCGGTGCTTTGATAGAACGCCTTGAACGGCTCGAGCCTGTAATAACCTCTCCTTTGGCAGGCGCGGGGCAGACCGCCAAGCCTGTTGCGTATTCATCGGCTGTAAGCGGCGGCAATGTTGCTAAAACTGAGAAGGCAGTTACAGCGCAGGCAAGCGTTAAAGAGGCAGATGAACATGTAACGGGTTCAGACGGCTTTTTGGCTTTTTTAAGAAGTAAGATGCCGCCGCTCTCAGACGCGTTAAAAGCGGCTTCGCTTAAGCAGGACGGCGACTGCGTTGAAATAATTGCGCCGGACGACAAGATAGCGGTTTTAAAGTTTAAGCTTGACCAGATTGCCTCTGTGCTAAAGGAGTATTCGGCTAACAAGGCGTTGAAGGTTATTGTAAAGTCAGGAGGCGCAACGAACGGCGCTTTGAAAAATAATTCAACAGACCCGCTTATTAAAGAAGCGGCTGATATTTTAGGCGCGAAGGTGGTCGCGGGGCAGGTATAGCGAGCCGTTTTTTTTGCGCTCAGGCGGTCACGGAGGAATAATGTCAAGAGATCTAAGCAGTATAATGAAGCAGGCTAAGAAGATGCAGGAAGACATGGCCGTTATGCAGAAGCAACTTGCCATAAAGACTTGCGAGGCGGCTTCAGGCGGCGGCATGGTGACAGCCGTTGTAAATGGAAATCAGGAGCTGGTATCATTAAAAATAGACGCGTCGGTGGTTGACCCTAAGGATGTTGATATGCTACAAGACCTTATCCTTGCCGCCGTGAACGAAGCCGCGAGGCGGTCAAAGCAGATGATGTCCGACGAAATGAGCAAACTAACGGCGGGGTTCGGCGTGGATATTCCGGGTATGTTTAAATGATGCCGGTATTTGGCAATGCAATACGCTGAACCGATTGACAAATTAATAAAGGCTTTTTCACGGCTTCCCGGCATCGGCGAAAAGACAGCCGCGCGGCTTGCCCTTTATATTCTTAACGCAAAAGGGGAATATGTTGAAGAGCTTGCTTCGAGCCTTTTAAGCGTAAAGGCGAAGGTGTCGCTTTGTTCCGTGTGCATGTCTTTCTCAGACATTGATCCTTGCGCCATTTGTTCCGATGTCTCGCGCGACGTTTTAACCGTGTGCGTGGTCTCCGATTATAAAGACATGGTCGCGCTTGAAGGCATGGGCGGCTACAGGGGCTTGTACCATGTGTTGCACGGCAGTATGGCTCCGCTGAAGGGCATAGGCCCGGATGAAATACGTTTGAAAGAGCTTGTAAACAGGGTTGAGTCAAAGGCTGTGAAAGAGGTAATACTTGCTACAGGTTTTGACTCTGAGGGCGAGGCCACGGCGCTTTATACGGCAAGGCTTTTAAAACCTTACAATGTAAAGACCACGCGCATCGCCTCCGGAGTGCCGGTAGGGAGCTTTGTGGAGTATATGGACGGCGCGACTTTGGTAAGGGCTATGCAGGGCAGAAAGGACGTTGCCGGCTAAACGGACTTAGTCGCGTCTTAGCTGTGATTTAAATAAAAAACGAAGGAATATACCGGAAAAACTATGGAGAACTATCTTGAGGTAAGATGGCACGGCAGGGCGCAACAAGGTATAGTAACCGCGGCCAAGATGCTTGGCGAGGCATGTCTCATGGCGGGCAAGTTTGTTCAGGCTTTTCCTGAGTTCGGCCCTGAGAGAATGGGCGCGCCGGTAAGGGCGTACAACAGGGTATCCGACGAGCCGGTAAGGCTTCATTCGCAGGTGCAAAACCCGCGATACGTGCTTATCGCCGACCCTACGCTGATTTCAGTTGTTCCCGTTACGGAAGGCACGCCTGATAACGCGGTTTTTATAGTCAATACCGCGAAGACTCCGGCTGAAATGAGAACGGAGCTTGGCATTAAAGGCGGCGGCGCCAAGGTTTACACGATTGACGCGTCTAAAATATCGCTTGAGACCATTGGCAGGGCCATGCCGAATACTCCGCTTCTTGGCGCGCTTACAAAGGTCACAGGCATTATAGGGCTTACGGCGCTTATAGAAAATTTCAAGGAAAATTACGCGAAGAAGTTCGCCCAAAAGGTTATAGAAGGCAACGTCGCGGCAATGAACCGCGGCGCAAGCGAAGTAAAAGGCGAGTAGGTTAGAAAGAGGCATAGGTTGGGTTTGCGTGGCGTAACCCGGCATTTCTGCAAGTCAGCGCATAATAAAATAAACGGAGAGCATATGGCTGAGACAAAAAAAGACCTCCCGAAGGGCGGCGTCATAGAAAAGGGCGGAACCGCGCACGACTATTATACCGGCGGGTGGAGAAAGTTAGTGCCCGTTGTAAACAAAGACAAATGCACCAATTGCATGATATGCTGGGTGATGTGCCCTGATTCCGCCGTAATCGTGCAGGACGGCAAGATGATAGGCTTTGACCTTGAGCATTGCAAGGGTTGCGGCATATGCGCCGTTGAGTGCCCTGACAAGGTCAAGGCCATAAAGATGGAAGAGGAGGCTTCGTGATGGCCACAAATACCGCGATGAAAAAACAGACCGGCCTTACCGGCAATTCCGCAATAGCCATTGCCATGAAGCAGATAAATCCGGACGTGTGCCCGGCATACCCCATTACGCCGTCAACGGCCATAATAGAAGATTTTTCAAGCTACGTTGCCGACGGCGACGTTGACACAGAGCTGATTACCGTTGAAAGCGAGCATTCCGCAATGAGCGCGTGCATAGGCGCGGCGGCGGCAGGCGCGCGCGTTATGACGGCGACGTCGTCGCAAGGCCTTGCGCTTATGTGGGAGATGCTCTACATAGCCTCCGGCATGAGGCTTCCGATAGTTATAACGAACGTCAACAGGGCGCTATCCGCACCTATAAATATCCACTGCGACCATTCCGATTCCATGGGCGCGAGGGACGCGGGCTGGGTTCAGCTCTATTCTGAAACGGTTCAGGAGGCCTACGACAACCTCATCATGGCCGTCCGCATAGCTGAAAACGAAAAGGTGCTTCTTCCGGTAATGGTATGCCTTGACGGCTTCATAACAAGCCACGCCATAGAGAATATAACGCTTCTTGACAAGGCCGAGGTGCAGAGCTTTATAGGCGAGTACAAGCCGGAAAGGTCTCTTTTGGATATTGATCATCCGTCCACTTTCGGCGCCATGACGTTGCAGGACGCGTACATGACCTTTAAGCATCAGCAGTCAGAGGCGATGACTCGCGCAAAGGACGTTGTTTCCTCCGTAAGCGCCGAGTTTGCGAAGAAGTTCGGCAGAAACTACGGCTTGATTGACGCTTACAGGCTTGAAGACGCTGAAATAGCGATAGTCATACTTAACTCCGCCGCGGGCACAACCAAGGTTGTGGTTGACGAACTCAGAAAGCAGGGCAAGAAGGCAGGCATGTTGAGGCTGAGGTTATTCAGGCCGCTACCGCATAAAGAGATAGCCGACGCGCTTAAAAACTGCAAAGCAGTGGCCGTGCTTGACAGGGCGGATTCCATGAACGACTTCGGCGGCCCGTTATTCAACGAAGTGCGCTCCGCGCTCTATGACGGTGAGACAAGACCGAAGGTCATAAGCAGGATATACGGGCTTGGCGGCAGGGATTACAAGATAAAAGACGCCACGGATGTTTTCGACGAGCTTTCCGCGGCAGTCAAAACCGGCAAAACGGACACGCTTACAAAATACATAACGCTCTAACGAGGTACATACATATGGCTACCCTAAAAGAACTTTCCAAAAAAGACGAACTTTTAAGCGGCGGGCACAGGCTATGCGCCGGTTGCGGCATTCCGCCCATTGTGAGGCTAATACTAAGAAGCACGGACTCAGGCATTGTGGCCTCCTCGGCCACGGGCTGTCTTGAGGTCGGCACCACTGTCTATCCGTACAGCGCTTGGCGCATACCATGGATACACTCCGCTTTTGAAAACTCCGCCGCCACGATAACCGGCGTTGAAACCGCTTACAGGGCGCTGAAAAAACGCGGAAGGATACCGGACAGAGACATTAAGTTCATAGCCTTCGGCGGCGACGGCGGCACATACGATATCGGGCTTCAGTCTCTCTCCGGCGCGCTTGAAAGAGGGCATAATTTCCTTTATGTCTGCTATGATAACGGCGCGTATATGAATACCGGCATACAGCGTTCAAGCGCAACGCCGTTCAGTTCAAATACAACTACGTCTCCGGCCGGCACTGTAATACCAGGCAAGCAGGAGTGGAGAAAAGACCTTACGCGCATAGTCGCCGCGCACAACGTGCCGTATGCGGCTCAAGCATCGCCGCATAATTGGTCAGACCTTTCTAAAAAAGCAGAGAAGGCGCTGAAGATAGACGGCCCTACGTTTTTGAACGTTATGTCGCCGTGTCCGCTCGGTTGGTACACCAAGTCCGAAGATTCCATAAAGCTCGCCAAGCTTTCAGTTGACACCTGTTACTGGATGCTCTACGAAATAGAAGAAGGCGTGTTAAGAATTACTTACCGCCCCAAGGAAAAGAGGCCGCTTGCTGAATGGCTACAGCCTCAAGGCCGCTTTAAGCACCTATTCAAGCCGGAAAACAGCGCGATTTTGGAAAAGTTTCAGGCGCGCGTTGATCTTGAATGGCAAAGATTAAACGAGCTTGACGGCAAGCAGATTTTCTGAGTATTATAGAAGCTCTTGCTTTATTCAGTGTTTTGGCGGCGTGTTGCGTTTGTGCTTTTGTCAGGCTACATTCGTTGGCAACGCGCTTTCGTATGCGGGTAACCGAGCGCATTCTTCTCAGTTTGAGTAGTATGGAAAAAGTTAGCCTAAGTTCAGAAGTTGCCTGCCGGTAAGCCGGCAAGCGCTTCAAGGGTGGATAGCGGAATGTCGCAAAGCGCTTTTGTAATGCACGAAGAGGAGTACGGCGAAATAACCGCGGTGGTTGAAAGGCTCCTTCGGGAGGCCAACGCCAAGTGCGTTTATCTTGTTGATAAGGACGGCCAGCTTATTGCTTCAAGCGGCGATATAAAAGAGATAGACGTAACGTCTCTTGCGTCGCTTACCGCCGGTAATATAGCGGCAACCGGCGGCATGGCAAAGCTCATCGGTGAAAAGGAATTTTCAGTTCTTTTTCACGAGGGCGAGAGGGACAACCTTCATATATCGGTCGTGGGGCAGAGGGTTATACTCGTTGTGATCTTCGACAAGAGGTCTTCCATAGGGCTTGTAAGGCTTCGCGTGAAAAAGGCGAGCGACGATTTGGCGAGAACCATACAGAAACTTGTTTCCAAGATGGAAGCCGTCACTGAAGAGGCGAGCCTTCTTGAGCAAATAACTGATGACGACATCGAGAAACTCTTTTCGTAACGGTCAAAAATGTCATTTATAAATTATTCGTCGCGTGAAATTAACTGCAAGATAGTCTACTACGGTCCGGGCCTTTGCGGCAAGACCACTAACCTGCAGGTTATATATAAAAAGACGAGGCCGGAGGCCAAGGGCAAGATGATAACCCTTGCCACTGAGACCGAAAGGACCCTCTTTTTCGATTTTCTTCCCCTTGCGCTTGGCGACATAAAGGGCTTCAAAACAAGGTTTCATTTATATACCGTTCCCGGGCAGATATTCTACGACGCGTCAAGAAAGCTTATTTTAAAGGGCGTTGACGGCATTGTCTACGTGGCGGACTCGCAGATAGAGAGGATGGACGCCAACATAGAAAGCTTCGACAATATGAAGCTGAACCTTGACGAACAGGGCTACAGTTTAAAACAGATACCTTACGTCGTGCAGTACAATAAAAGAGACCTTCCGAACGTCATCCCCATAGACGAACTCAAGCAGGCGTTAAACCCTGACGGCGTGCCTGATTTCGAAGCCGCCGCGCGCGACGGCATAGGCGTATTTGAAACGCTCAAAACCGTAGTAAAGCTTGTCCTCATAGAGCTGAAAAAAAGCGCGTAAGCCGCACAACCGATTATCTTTCATATAAAGGAGAATATTCATTTGAGCCTTCGCGACGACATATCAAAAGAGATTGTCATTTCTATGAAGGCGGGCGACAAGGCGAAGCTCTCCGCCCTGCGCATGCTTCTCTCCGCCGTTAAGTATAAAGAAGTTGATTTGAAAAGGGTTCTCGCCGACGAAGAAGTTCATCAGGTCGCGGGTACGCTTGTCCGCCAGAGGCTCGACTCGATTGAGCAGTTTAGGAAGGGCGGCAGGGAAGACCTTGCGAAAAAGGAAGAAGACGAAATTACGGTGTTAATGGCGTATATGCCGCCCCAGCTCGGAGAGGTTGAGTTAAGGGCGCTTATAAAAAAGGCCGCTATTGACATAGGCGCGAGCGGCATGAAGGACATGGGAAAGCTCATGAAAGAAATCATACAGCAGGTAAAAGGCAAGGCGGACGGAAAGTTGGTAAACGATATTGTCAAGGAAGTGCTTGCCAATTGAAATTAG
>SCQA01000043.1 GCA_004298725.1 bacterium | reverse complement strand
AGTTTGCGCTAAATACAATTTTTTGGTGTTTTCAGGAATGTCTAAAATACTGTATACAATTATGCCAAACAATAGGTACACGTGTGCTTAAAGCTAACATTCCATGCAAAGGCTATGCCTCTTTGCTCACGTTGCTCTAACAGCTTATTCATGTTGTAATGGCGTATGATAACACTTTATTATTTTTTTATTGGTTTGTCAAGAGCTGTATTTCAAAATCTCAAGTATTTACCAACCCTTAGGTTCAACATTTGAGAATGGATATAGTTTCAGGGAACTAATTGGCGGGCAAAAAGACAAACTAAATCACTACCGTTTAGAAGAGCGTAGGTTCAAAATTTTTATGTGCGCGTGTTCAAATTTGAATCTGAACCAATTGTATTTACTCTCCAGTATAGCATTTGCTTTATTGAATTATGCACAGCTTGCGCTTACCCCGGTTCCATGGACACACCGAAGAGTTAATGTTATAAAACTAAAACTCGGAGGTGTATCATGTAAGGGACAAGGAAGTACCGTAAGCATGACAAGTAGCTCAAGCTTGAGGCCGTGAGGCTGGTTACCGAGGGAGGGCGCGGCGTAGCGGAAGTGGCATGAAGCCTTGATATACACAAGAACCTTCTGCGCCGGTGGAAGAACCGGTTTTCAGATGATCCCGTTGGGAGTTTTCCCGGCAAGGGGCACTTAAAGCTTGAGGAAGAAGAGTTGAGGCGGTTACGCAGGGAGAACGAGGGCCTTAAAGAGGACAAAGTAATCTAAAAAAAAGCGTTGGCCATCTTCTCAAAACGCCGCGAATGAAGTATGATTTTATCGGCAGAGAACGCTCCTGTCATCCGGTGGAGAAGATGTGCCTTGTTCTTAGGTGTATCAAGAGGAGCGGTTATTACGCATGGAACAAACAAAGCCACGGCATACGTTGGAAGGCTAACGAGCTTATGCTGATGGAGATTAGGAAGTCTTACAAGATTGGACGCGGCGCTTACTGGAGTCCGCGAATATTCGCAGAGTATTGGGTAGAAACCTGATTGTGCAGAGCATGAGCGCCAAGGGCAATTGTTACGACAACGCCGTTGCTGAAAGCTTCTTTCATACGCTAACGACGGAGTATGTATATTTTGAAAAATTCATGACGAGGGCAGAAGCACAGAGCGGGATATTTGAATACATCGAGGTGTTCTATAACCGTATAAGAAGGCACTCAACGCTTGGGAATATGTCACCGCAGGCGTTCGAGCAGGCAAAGGTAGCTTAACTGTGTGTCCGTAAAATCGGGGGAAGATCAAACAGACCTAAAGAGCTGTTTCTACGAAAACAAACAACGCTTTGAAACCCAGTGCAGTTGTTTGCCGTCTGTAGGCCGGTTTTAAAACTGGCTCTTGTAAGGCTTATAAGATTGCAACGGAAAGAAAAGTTCAAAACAACAGGGCCAATTGTAACCTTTCGCAAGGGTAACAGAGCCTCCGTAAGCCTCCATAATGCGGCTTGCCACGGCAAGGCCGAGGCCGTAGCCAAGCCCTGAGGCCGAGACGAAAGGCTTGAATATCTCAAGCCTCATGCTCGGCGGCACTTCAGGGCCGTTGTTGGAAAAGCGTATCTTCACGCCGCCCGGCTCGCTGAAAGCGTGTATCATCACGCGCGCTCCGGTTTTTCCGTTTACAGCCGCGTACGCGTTGTCAAGCAGGTTGAAAAATACGCGGTGAAGGCCCTCTTCATCGGCCGTCACGAAAAGGTCGCTTACTATGTCCACGGTAACTTCCACGGCCTTGCCGTTGTAGCGCTTTAGCGCGCAGTCAACTTCTTCTTTTATGTTAAGTTCTTTTTTGTCGGCAACGGGAATTGCCGAATACTCGGCAAGGCTTTTAACGAGATTTTGCGGTCCTGATTTAGCCACAAGCTCGGAAAGGCGGCCTAACTCTTCAAAGTGCTCCTGATTGGCAACGCGGCGTTCTCTGTCGGCAAGCCTTAAAGAATCTTCAAGGCGCTTTGAGGCTTTTATTACAAGGCCGGCCATGTTTTCGGCCATGTACACGGCGGCCGGGGCGGCGTCTTCCCATCCTGAAAGCGCAAAGCCCCATTCTTTGCCGTCTTTTTTTCCGCAAAGAATGCCGGGTTTTTTTGAATAAAGCTCCGGACCGGACGGCAGAGTACGCACTTCAATGGATTGACCCGCGTGAGCGCAAAGAAGGCTTGTCGCTTTGTCGCTTAAATCTCTCCAGCCGTCCGCTTTTTCAAGCTCGTTTAGCCATTGGCTCAGCCGTTTTTCACTAAGGTTGCTATCCGGGTAAATAATGTTTATTGCAAGTTCTCCGGTTAAAGAACGGGTAATTAGCGCGATAAACGGCGACAGGAGCGCTATGGCGGCTGTTTGCCATAAAAACGCCGGGTACGGCCAACTAAAACGCAAAAACGCTAAAACTTCAGCCAGAACAGTAAGCGTTATAAAGACCAGCGCGGTTACGAAGATAAAACCTATTGTTTTGTATGCCCAGCGGTTTACCTCGCGTGACTCATAGCGCAAGATTCCGTATACAAACGCAACGGGAACAGCCGGAAAAATCAGCGCACCGTAAGGGAAAATGTCTAAATCAAGCCCGCCGAATATGAAGCCGGAGACTGTTAACAGCATTATGAAAAAGGCTAAAAGCAGGGCGTTTGCCTGCCTTTTAAATTTAGGCTCAAGGGTTTCTTTTCCAGCTAAAAGAAAGACAACGCCGACTGCCGAAAGCACTACAGAGACCACAGTTACAATTAAAGACGCGTCGTCAAATTTATAAAAGTGCGTAAAGCCGAGCCACGGGCGCACGTCGCCGGCGGAAAGCGCCACGGACGCGAGAAATGCCGCCGAGGCGATAATATAGGCGAAGACCGTAATAAAATTTTTCTTTGAAAAGTCAGTAAAGCCGAGCGCGAAGTGAACAAAAAATGCCGCGGCAATAGGAGAGGCGTTTATAAGTATAGTGCCGGAGGCCTTGCCGGAGTGTATGAGCAAAAAGCCCGTTGCAACGCCTGCTATGGCGAGGCTTAAAAATACGAGCGGAAGTTTTCCGTCGCGGACTGCGGTTTTATACCACAGTACAACGGCCATAATAATGCCGCCTGCTATGGTTAAATAGAGTGAAAAAGAATAAAGCGAGTAAAGTATCTGCATTGCTGTTTAGTAACCCGTGCAAAGGTTTTTATAAACGGTTATCTTATCATAAAGGCAGGTTTTTTTTATAGCCAAAAGTTTGTAAAAGCTAAAAAAGTTTAAAAAAAGGTTAGGGTATCGTTTATACTAAGGAACCTCTGATTAATTCATTTTGAGATGCGCCGAGGTAAGGCATATGGCAGAGCTGTTGACCTGTGTGTGTTGTCATTTTCGCATGCTTGAAGCGGGAATACAGTGTTCTATGGCGTATATATTCGTAAGTCGCTAAATAAGATTTTAAACCCAAATTTTTATTTAAAAGAATCGAGACAAATAAAAAAGGCGGCAGGTTCATATTTGAGCCTGCCGCCTTTTTGTTAAGTATTCTTTATAAAGAAAGCTTTTTTTAGCCGCATTCCGTGTACCCGCAACCCCTGCACACTACGCATCCGTCAGAGTGCTCAACCGAGCCGCCGCAATCAGGGCACGCGCCGCGTGTGAATACTTCCGGCGCCAATGTGAATTCAAGGGCTGGTTCCGTGGCATAAAGCGCCTGCAAAGGCGCTGTGCGGTTTGCTTCTGTTGATTTTGGCGCGTGAGCGTTTGTTTGGTTGTCGGCAGTGGTCAATGGCTGGCGCATTGTGCTTCTCTTGTAGAGCAAGTACCACTCCATGGCTTTAGCCATCGCGTCAGAGCAAGAGGTTACTTTGCTTGCGCCGTAGCCCACAGGCAGGTGGCAGGATATGCCGCGAGTCTGTTTTATAACCTCTTCCGCGCATATGCCGCTTCTAAGCGCGAGAGAGGCCATTCTGCCGAGCGCTTCGCACTGAGAGGCTACGCACCCGCCTGCCTTGCCTATCTGTGTGAATATTTCGAACGGTTTGCCTTCTTCGTCTTCGTTAATGGTGACGTAGAGGCTTCCGCAACCGGTCTTTATCTTTCGCGTAGCGCCAAAGGCGACTTCGCCCCTTGATTTAGGTTTTGGGCTTGCGCTTACGGGGGCTTCCGTGGCGGGCAGGGTTGCAGTTTTTTTAGAACCGTTTTCACTGCCTTTGGTAAGCACCTGCACGTCCCTTGAGCCGTCCCTGTAAACGGTTACTCCCTTGCAACCGAGCTTGTACGCCAGCATGTAAACGTCGGCTACGTCTTCGATAGTCGCTTGATTCGGGAAATTTACGGTTTTGCTGACCGCGTTGTCCGTGTATTTTTGAAAAGCGGCCTGCATTTTTATATGCCATTCCGGCGTTATGTCATGCGACGTAACAAATAGCCTTTGAATATCGTCCGGTATACCCTTAGCGCCGTGGAGCGTGCCTGCGGAGGCTATTTTTTTCATAAGCTCAAGGCTGTCAAAGCCGCGCTCACGCGCGAACTCTTCAAAAAGCGGGTTTACTTCCACAAGCTCGGTGCCTTCCATGACGGTTCTGGTGAACGCCACGGCAAAAAGCGGCTCTATGCCTGAAGAACAGCCGGATATTATTGAAATCGTACCCGTGGGCGCTATTGTCGTTATTGTGGCATTTCTTACCTTTACGCCGGCCTTGTCGTATGTTGAGCCTTTGAAGTTAGGGAATACTCCGCGCTCCGCGGCAAGCTCCACTGACATGTCCCTGCCTTTTTCCTGTATGAAGCCCATGACCTTTTCGGCTATGGACAGAGCTTCGTCGGTATCATACGGCACGCCGATTCTTATAAGCATGTCGGCAAAGCCCATGAGGCCGAGGCCTATTTTGCGGTTGCCTTTTGTAACGCGCTCTATTTCAGCGATAGGGTAGCGGTTCATTTCAATTACGTTGTCGAGAAAATGCACTGATTTTCTTATGGTTGACTCAAGCTTTTGCCAGTCTATTTCAAAGTTTTTGCCACTGCCGTTGGTCTTTCTTTTCAGCATATTGGCAAGGTTAATGGAGCCGAGGTTGCAGGACTCGTAAGGAAGAAGCGGCTGTTCGCCGCACGGGTTCGTTGATTCTATCATGCCGATGTGCGGCGTGGGGTTGTCGGCGTTTATGCGGTCTATGAATATTATGCCCGGGTCGCCGTTTTTCCATGCCATGCTGACTATCTTGTCAAATACTTTTCTGGCGTTAAGTTTGTCAACGGGCTTATTTGTGCGCGGGCTTATTATGTCGTAGTCCGTGCCGGCTTCAACCGCGTTCATGAAGGCTTCGGTTATGTTTACGGAAATGTTGAAGTTATTAAGCTTGCTGCTGTCTTCCTTGCAGGTGATGAAGTGCATGATGTCCGGGTGGTCAATTCGCAGTATGCCCATGTTGGCACCGCGTCTGGTGCCGCCCTGCTTTATGGCTTCGGTCGCGCTGTCAAATACGGTCATGAAAGATATCGGGCCCGAGGAAATGCCCGACGTCGAGCCGACCGAGTCGCCGGACGGCCTTAACCGCGAAAACGAAAAGCCGGTGCCGCCGCCGGATTTGTGGATAAGGGCCGTGTTCTTTACCGCCTCGAATATTGATTCCATGGAGTCTTCCACCGGAAGCACGAAGCAGGCCGAGAGCTGTTGCAATTCCCTTCCGGCGTTCATCAGGGTGGGCGAATTGGGCATAAATTCAAGCGCCGCCATCATTTCATAAAATTCGTTCGCCACGGCGCGCACGTCCGCGGTCGCGTTATATTTTCTGTCGGCTTCGGCTATGTTGGAGGCAACCCGCCAGAACATATCTTCGATGCTTTCAACGGGCTTGCCGCTTAAATCTTTTTTGAGATAACGCTTCTCCAGCACTTTTTTGGCGTTTTCGTTAATTTCAATCCGGCGCGGCGTTGCGTCCGCGGCTGTCTTTTTCATGGGTGTTCCTTTCTCCGGCGCGGCCTTAAGCAAACGGCTGTAAACATCCTGCTCCATGTTAGCGCCTCCTGTATTTTCATCTTTCGACTGCCTCTAAAAATTGCTATTTTTCCCGAACTCTTTGTTAGGCAAAAATAAAAATGCTCACATATTTACATATATGCTCCGCTTTTTATTTTCGCCCTGCCTCGGCCCCAGAAAAAATTTCTAATTTTTAGAGGAACTCTTTAGTATTAATTGTGTAAAAAAATTATTAAAAATAGAGTAAAAAATCCCTTCATAGTTCAGGTTGTGATGGCGCCGTGTTGTAATGGACTTGTTGAAAAGACAATGTAGAAGGCTTTGACCCCGAACCCTTAATACAGCTTATATTGTGTGGTGTTGTTAATATAACCACAACATATTGTGTCTGTCAAGCATAAAAAATCAGGGCTTCCCTTTTTAAGGAGAAGCCCTGAAAACGTATGTAGTATGAGGCTTTGTCATATTGCGCCCTTTTACGGATAGTACCTGTGTAGCTAATTTTTGAGTTTTAGAGGGCGTGAAAAGCCTTTTTTAACAGCCCGAATTACCTTTTTTCCATGCCTGCCGGTTGGGTTGTCGCCTGAGAAAGTATAAGGGTTGTTTTTGCCACAACCTTGTGCCATACGTTCTTTGGAGCAAGCACAATTACGCCGGGTTTAAGCACGGTTGTTTCTTCCTTGCCGTCATCAACATAATACGTGCCTTCGCCTTCCTGCACGAAAAATAGCTGATCGCCTGACGGATGCCTGTGGTAGTCAAGCACCTGCCCGGGCTTGAAGTAATACGTATCTTCGGCAAGCTGGTCTGTTTTTATGTGAGACACCTTGTTTACGCTTTCGTCTTTAAATTCCTTTTTGGCGAATATGTTTGCCTGTTGCATTCTACATCCTCCCTTTTGTTGTATGTTGCGTCCGTGAAAAACGGTTGTTATCAATCGCGTTAAACCCTGTATAACGGCGCTTCCGCGTGTCATAGCCGCGCGGGCGGTAAGTTTTATCTTTTGTATGTGCCCATTATTTTTGTCTCTCCCAGCACTTTGCCTTTCATGGCCTTTTCAACTTCCGTTTTTGCCGCGCCTTGTGGCAGGCCGAGCGTTTCCGTGTTAAGCGCGCGCAGGATGAAGAAGTACCTGTGAGTGCCGTGTCCTTTTGGCGGGCATGGGCCGCCATAGCCTGTTTTGCCGAAGCCGGTTGTTCCGGTTCTAATGCCGCCCGCTAATTTAATGCCGCGTTCAAACGTAGTCGTGCCCGCAGGTATGTCATAGACAACCCAGTGAATGAACGTGCCCATAGGCGCGTCCGGGTCTTCGCATATAAGCGCAAGGCCTTTTGTGCCGTCCGGCAAGCCTGACCAGCTAAGCTCCGGTGATACGTCAGAGCCCTCGCAGGTGAATTTTTTTGGTATGGTTTCGCCTTCGCTAAAGTCCGCGCTTGTTATTTTGAAAGGCATGGCAGTCCCACTTTTTGCGTAAGTTGTTAAAAATATTAGAAAAAAATAGTATTACCCCTGTTAACCGCAACTTCATGATTTATGGAGTATATATCAGGTTTTGCGTTTCGCAATACCCGTACTTAAATTTCTTGAAATAAAAGGATAAATAGGATAGGTTTAAAAGATACGCAAAAGCGCAACTTGTTTTTGTATACTTGTGAATCAACCTAACATACGGAGCGGTTTTTGAAGGTACTCTTCATAATAAATCCGGTCGCGGGCGGAAAAAACCGGACAAAAGAGATAAACGAGGCAATACGCGAAGAGTTGCGTTCCGAAGAAGGCGTTTTTGAAATAAAAACGGCCTCAGACAGGCGCGCGGTTACTGAGCTTTCCGACAAGGCCGTTAAAAGGGGTTATAGCGCGGTATTTGCGTGCGGAGGGGATGGCACTGTACATGACGTAGCCGGTCCGCTTGTAAATTCGCAAACCGCGCTTGGCATAATACCGTGCGGTTCCGGCAACGGCTTTGCCAGAGCGCTTGGCATACCGCTTGACAATATCAGGGCGTGCGTATCTGTTGTGAAGAGCAAAAGAATACGGGATGTTGACGTCGGCCTTATAGGGGACAGATTTTTTTTCAGCACCGCGGGTATCGGCTTTGACGCGTATTTAAGCAAAAAATACAACGACGGTTTTTTGTCAAAACGCCTTAGGGGGCTTGCCCCGTATTTTCCGCTGGCGGTCTTTGAGTTTTACAGGTATGCCCCGTCTTTGCTTTCAATGAAGGTTGACAATAACCTTGTTACCGAAACGCCGTTTATATTGACGTTCGCCAATACCCCGTATTACGGTGGAACCGCCGTCATAGCCCCGGGTGCAATGCCGGATGACGGCTTGCTTGACATATGCACGGTGCCGAAGATTGGCCTTTTTCAGGCGTTTATGCTCGCAAGAAGGCTTTTTAACGGCACTATTGAATCGTTTACCGGTTACAGGCGCACGCGCGCCGGCAAGGTGGAGATTAACAGGCAAGAGAGCGTAATCGCGCACGCGGATGGAGAACCGTTTGAATGGCGGGGCAGTTTAACGATTGAAATGCTGCCAAAAGGCTTAAGAGTGCTGGCAGGCTGATAAATTCAAGACGGTACATCCGTTGTTTTTTCATGCGGAGGCCATATGGCAAAGATAGTAATAATAGGCGCGTCCATTGGCGGACTTTCGGCGGCTTACGAGTTGAAAGACGCCCTTGGCTCCGGCCATGAAATAACGGTCATATCAAACACGGAAAATTTTAATTTTGTGCCGTCCAACCCGTGGGTAGGGGTGGGCTGGCGAACAAGAAAAGACGTCTGCTTTCCCTTAATGCCCTGCCTTACCCGGAAAAACATAAATTTCATAGCCTCCGCCGTTAAAAATATAAACCCTCAAAAACAAGAAGTAACCGCGTCAAACGGCGCTACCATGCCATATGACTGCCTTGTTTTGGCAACCGGGGCAAGCTTTGCTTTCGATGAAATTGAAGGCCTTGGCCCGGAGCAAAACACGGTTTCCGTCTGCACCATAGACCACGCGGAGAAGGCTTATGAAGCTTACAAAAAACTTCTTGAAGACCCGGGCCCTGTAATCATAGGCGCGGCGCAAGGCGCGTCGTGTTTTGGCCCGGCGTATGAATTTGCTTTTATCCTCGACGCGGACCTGCGTAAAAAAAGGCTTCGCAAAAAAATACCGATTACCTTTGTCACGCCGGAGCCGTATATAGGGCATATGGGGCTTTCAGGCGTCGGCGATTCAAAAGGCCTTCTTGAACACGAGTTCAGACAGAGAAGTATTAGCTGGCACACGAA
>SCQA01000004.1 GCA_004298725.1 bacterium | reverse complement strand
TGAAGTCCGTTCTATGCGGCAGAACTCGCGCGCTGAAGATACGTAACGCAGTTTGCAGTATTGTTTTATTAAAATTGAAGCTGTAATTCAAAAGGGAGGAATTTTTTATGGACTGGGGCATGAAAAACCGCTTATCAAAGATAATAAAACCGTCAACCGGCAGGACCGTTATGCTTGCCGTTGACCACGGTTACTTTCTTGGGCCTACGACAGGCCTTGAAGAGCCGGGTAAAACGGTTGCTCCGCTTGTCGAGTACGCCGATACGCTGATGCTTACAAGGGGCGTGCTTCGCTCCTGCGTGGACGCTAACGTAAACGTGCCCATAGTGCTTCGCGTTTCCGGCGGCACGAGCATTCTCGGAAATCTTGCCAACGAGGCCACTACCGTGTCGTTTAAAGACGCAATTAAGCTTAATGTGTCCGGCGTGGCGCTTTCCATATTCGTTGGAAGCGACCTTGAAAGACAGACGCTTCTCGCGCTTGCCGACCTTATAAACGAAGGCGAGGAATACGGCGTTCCGGTGCTTGCTGTTACGGCGGTGGGCAAAGACATGGTCAGAGACGCCCGTTACCTTGGGCTTGCCTGCAGAATAGCCGCCGAGCTTGGAGCGCATATAGTAAAGACGTACTATTGCGACGATTTTGAAAAGGTCGTTAAGAACTGCCCCGTGCCGGTGGTTATTGCCGGCGGCAAGAAGATACCTGAAAAGGATGCCATTGAGCTTTCCTGCAACGCGGTAAAGAGGGGCGCGGTCGGCGTTGACATGGGCAGGAACATATTCCAGTCCGAGCACCCTGTTGCCATGATACGTACGGTCAGAGAGATAGTCCATAACGACATGAGCGAAGACAAGGCGTGGGACTTTTTCAACACGCTTGTAAGCGAAGAAAAGAAGGCCGGCAAAAAAGGAAAGGCTTAGCAGATTTCAAGGCGCTTGGGGAGGCAATTGTTGAAGGCCGCGGTTTATTACAATAATAACGACGTCCGCATTGAAGAGGTTGAAAAACCCAAGTTGCGGGACGGCGAGATACTCGTGCGCATTGAAGCAAGCGGCATTTGCGGAAGCGACGTCATGGAGTGGTACCGCATAAAGAAGGCGCCGCTTGTGCTTGGCCATGAAATAGCCGGCGTGGTGGTTGAAGTTGGCAAAGGAGTAGAGAAGTTTAAGGAAGGCGACAGGGTCACCGCGGCCCATCACGTGCCTTGCAACACCTGCAGGTATTGCCTAAGAGGCGACCATTCCGTGTGCGATACGCTTCGCGCGACTAATTTTTATCCGGGCGGGTTTTGCGAATACGTAAGGGTGCCGGCTATAAACGTTGACAGGGGCGTATTTAAACTGCCGGATACGGTCAGTTTTGAAGACGGCAGTTTTTCAGAGCCTCTCGGTTGCGTGCTTCGCGGCCAGAGGGCGTGTAAAATGGAAGCCGGTAAAAACGTGCTTGTTATCGGTAGCGGCCTCTCCGGCCTTTTGCATATTAAGCTCGCAAAGGCGCTTGGCGCGGGTAAAATAACTGCTACCGACATAAGCGACTTCAGGCTTTCAGCCGCCAAAAAATGCGGGGCGGATTATATTTTTAAGGCGGACGTTGACGTGCCCTCCATGATGCGCGAGGCCACCGGGCGGCTTGCCGACATAGTAATAATATGCGCCAGCGCTGATTCTGCCTTCAAACAGGGGCTTGAAAGCGTTGACAGGGCGGGTGCCGTGATGTTCTTCGCGCCAAAGGAGCCGGGCAAGACTTACCCCATGCCGGTGTTTGACATGTGGCGCGACAATATAACGGTTATAAATTCTTACGCGTCACCGCCGTTTGACACGCTTGCCTCGATAGACCTTATAGAAAGCGCCCGCGTTACGGTTGCGGACATTATTACGCACAGGCTTCCGTTAAGAGAGACGGCTCACGGCTTTAAGCTTGTGGCCGAGGCAAGGCAGTCGCTAAAGGTTATCATCGAGCCGCAAAAGTAGCAGTGGCGTTGGCGTTGGTAAAGACGCTGAAACAGGCCGTTAGACCTGACAGGAAACAAGACAGGATACGGCAATAACAGGGCGATTGCCTTGCGTTTTGATTTCATTTTGTTTTTTTTAAAAAGCTCCAGAGTTGATTATAAGTAAGCGTGGGCTGGGTTAGCGTAATGTAGCCTGATAAAACTGATAAGTCCCATCAGCACCCCTTTAAAAAATGGGACGTTAAGAGCCGCGGTTGTCAGCTTTTAGCGGTTTGCGTAGTGCGGACTTTTTGAAAACCGTTCATATCAAACGCCAGCATTGCCGGAGGTTTTGTGAAAAGGATAGGACTGCTCCTTAAAACAGGCAACCCGGATGCGGTAAAGCTCGGCTCTGAAATTAGCGCGTGGGCAATTGCGCGCGGAAGCAAGATTTATGCGGCGTTGCCGGCAATCGTGCAAAACTGCGAAGCTGTTCCCGCCGAAAAGCTTAAAGACCTTATTGACTTGCTCGTGGTTCTCGGAGGCGACGGCACCATGCTTTACGCCGCGCGCCTTATCGGCGGGAAGAAGACCCCTATTCTCGGCGTCAACATGGGCGGTCTTGGTTTTCTCACGGCCATCACCACGAGCGAGCTGTTTCCTTTGCTCGAGCGCGTGGGGGAGAACGGCCACGAGGTTGAAG
>SCQA01000042.1 GCA_004298725.1 bacterium | reverse complement strand
TGAGCTGTACGTGCGCGAAGGTAAAAAGCCGGTTGTAAATATCACCGAGCCGGCGCTTTTATCGGACAGCGGCGCGTTCGTAACGCTCAGTAAAAATAAAGGCCTACGCGGGTGCATCGGCGTATTTGCTTCGCCAAGCCCGCTCTACAAAACCATAATTGACATGGCCGTGGCCGCATCGTCGCAAGACCCGCGCTTTATAGCCGTTCAGTCTGACGAGCTGGCTGATATTAAAATTGAAATATCCGTCCTGACGCCTTTAAAAGAAACAAAGGACGTATCAGAGATACAAATAGGCAGGCACGGGCTTTATATAACAAAAGGCAGACAGCGCGGCGTGCTTTTGCCGCAAGTCGCAACCGAGCATCATTACGACCGGATAAAATTTTTAGAGCAAACTTGCCTGAAGGCCGGACTGAAGCCCGATGACTGGAAACAAGGCGCCACCATATTTACTTTCGAGGCTGAAATATTCAAAGAAGAGTAGCGTAACGCGCGCAGGCAGAATACGGAGATTATAAGCGAAGTTTTAAAGGAAGTTTTTTGTTATTTAAAAACCCGTGTAGTGCCACATGGGGAGACGTAGCCTAAACCCTTCGGCGTGGCAGTAAAAACGAGTGGTGTTGAATATTGATATGCTTGTATGGATGCCACAACATTACGCCGCGCTTTTTTTTGCGATAGAGAGTTCCTTCATCCTTCTCCAAAGCGTTGTTCTGCTCATTTTGAGCTTCCTCGCGCACTCGGTGTACTTCCATTTAGTTTCGTCAAGGGTTTTAAGTATCATCTCCCTTTCAAGCGATTTAAGCGGCTCGCTCTGACTTAGCGCCCTTGTCACCATGTCGTTTACTTGCAAGTCTCCGGGCAGGTGTTCAGGGTTTATTGTTTTGCCCTGACACCTTACGAACGCGTGCTCTATAACGTGTTCAAGCTCGCGGATGTTGCCCGGGTAATTGTACGCCATTAAAAGCTCCATTGCGGAAGGCGAAATATTAGTAACGTCCATGGCCATTTCCGCGTTGAACTTGCGGATGAAGTGCTTTACCAGAAGCGGTATGTCGTCCTTTCTTTCACGAAGCGCCGGAAGGCGTATGGGAACAACCTTCAGCCGGTAGTACAGGTCTTCGCGGAATTCTCCGGCCTCTACCGCGGCCTTAAGGTCTTTGTTGGTGGCGGTAACTATGCGGACGTTTACTTTTATTGTTTTTGTGCCGCCCACGCGCTCGAATTCGCCCTCCTGCAGAACGCGCAGAAGTTTTACCTGCGTTGCCGGGCTTATGTCGCCGACTTCGTCAAGAAAAAGCGTGCCGTTGTCGGCAAGCTCGAACCTGCCGGATTTGTCCGCTATAGCCCCTGTAAACGCGCCTTTAACGTGGCCGAAAAGCTCGCTTTCAAGAAGCCCCTCCGAGAGCGCGGCGCAGTTCACCTTTATAAACGAATCGCCGAAGCGCGGCGAGTTGCGGTGTATGGCGTTGGCGATAAGCTCTTTGCCCGTGCCTGTCTCTCCTTCTATCAGCACGGCTGAGCGCGTTGGCGCGACTTCTTTTAAAAGCTCGTACACCTCGTGCATACGGAAGTTTTTGCCAGCTATATTTTCAAAGGAATACTTGTCCTTCAGTTCGTCTTTAAGTTCTTTTATGAGAGAAACGTCCCTGAAAATTTCAATGCCGCCTATGACCTTGTTGTCCTTATCTTTTAATAACGCGGTATTTATGCTTAGCGTCATATTTCTGCCGGCCTTTTCATACAGCGCCTCGTAATTGTAGAGGTGTTCGCCGGTTTTAAGAGTAGTGTTAAGCAAACACCCGAGCGTGCAACCCGAATGCCCCAAAAGCTCGGCGCATTTGCGCCCGCGAAGGATTTCATCTTTGCCTGACTTGCCCATTATTTCAAGGGCCGCGCGGTTGACAAAAAGTATACGATGGTCAAGGCCTATTACCACAACCCCGTCGGCTATGCTGTTAAGTATAGTGTCGCTGTTCAGCTCAAGCGCGGCGTTAAAGTCCGGTTGTGTAGTTATCGCGCCAACGGCTATATCGTCCTCGAAGTCTGTTGTTTCTTTAGTATTAGTATTTTCCGCCATACGCCCCTCTGTTTTTTAAAGTATACGATATTATAGGCTGAAAAAACATGATAAATGTTACAAAATGAACCATTGTTTTCATTTTGAAACATCTCTGATATTGAACGTAAAAAAACCTGCCATCTTTATAAGATGGCAGGGTCGAGAGAGGGTCTCAAGGATGGGCTTTAGTGGTGTGAGATGCGGAAGTTTTTTAAACGCGGCCGTATTTATGCTTAAAATTGCCGCGCGTATTTTCTAATATGTGTATATTTATTTGAGCAAGAAGGTCTTTCTATTGCCGCTAAAGGGCTTCGCAAGAGCGTTTCTGCTAATGCGAAGCCCGCCTTTGCGGTTTTATTTAGAATATGCCTACTACTGAAGTTACACCCGCGGCAAGAAGAACGTTGCCTATTATCGCCAATGCGTTTACTTTGCTGAGTATCTTTTCCATTTTATTGCTCCTTTTTAAAGTGTTCAAAAACCGTTATTAGCTTTTGTGATAATTCATCTCTTACAGTTCCATTATACATGTTAGAGATTAGAAGACCCTTAGAGGTTTGCTATTTTTTTACAGCGGCAGTAACCTGTGCGATTGGGCGATATTTGCAAGGACAAAGAGAGTCATGCCGGCAACGATAACAGCTGTTTCCCATATAAGTATCATGTCTTTCATAATCTCTCCCTCCTTTGCAATAAGATTTTATTCAGAACTAATCTAAATCCTGCTATGTGTATATTCAAGTATCGTGCCAACATACATAATAATTATAACATATTGATTTTTAATAATAAACTGCGCGCATAGGCATTTTTAAAAATCACCATTTATGTTCATATATGAAACAAATTTAAGCGTAGTAAAATTTTATCTTTAAAAAACAAGTAGTTATAATTATGATTCAAAATTGAAACATTTTTCAAAGATGAAACGTCTTAAGTTACATAATGAAAATCGTCTTTTTCCCTCATTTGCCTGATATTGCAAAAAATGACCTTGTAAGAAACATCTTGAATATGGTTAAATTACAAAATGATTGATTCAGTTGTGCTTGTAAGCGGCGGCCTTGACAGCGCAGTAACGGCAGGGGTGGCAGTCAACGCGGGAAGCGCGGCGTTTTTGCATGTAAACTACGGCCAGAGGACGCAAGGGCGCGAGCTTAGCGCGTTTACAGCCGTTGCGGATTATTACGGCATAAAAAAACGCCTTATAGCGGATATTGCGTACCTTAATGAAATCGGCGGCTCCGCGCTTACGGACAAAAAAATTGACGTTCCAAAGGGTGATGTTTCGAGAACGGACATTCCTATAACCTACGTGCCGTTCAGGAACGCTCATCTTCTTTGCATCGCGGTTTCATGGGCCGAGGTTCTCGGCGCGAAAGATATTTATATCGGCGCGGTTGAAGAGGACTTTTCAGGTTATCCTGATTGCAGAAGAGAATTCTTTGACGCGTTTGAAAAAACAGCGACGCTTGGCACAAAGCCCGGCTCCGGCATAAAAATAATTACGCCGCTTATTAAAATGCGAAAATCAGATATAGTTAAGAAAGGCGTTGCCTTAAAAACCCCTTTTCATTTAACATGGTCTTGCTATAAAGACCAGGACATTGCCTGCGGAAGCTGTGACTCATGCCTTTTAAGGCTTCGCGGGTTTAAAGAAGCCGGGGTGCCGGACCCGCTGACTTACAGAAACTTTTAGAGGAGATAACATGACATTCATTCAATACCTTCAGATAAAAAAGAAGATAGACACCGAAGGCAAAGACCTCATGGACCTGACGGACGAGTATTACGACGAGTATATGGATTTTCTTAAGGGAGTAAAGGACGGTTGCGGCCCGAAGGAATAAGGCTTGCCTTTTATGCGTAGCCACTGCAGTGGCATGGCGTTAGGAGGCATTTTCCCCTTTTCTAAATGTGGCGGGGGATTTTGAGAAACCCCCTCTTAAACTAAGAAGGGGGGGTAAGTTTTACCAGCCGTTATCGTTTATACGCTCCAGCGTGGGAACGCGCCTCCATTGGTTCTGGGGACGCTCAAGCGTCCATGAACAAGCTACAGCGCTCAGTGCCGGAACGACGGAAGTTTTAGGAAAAGTTTATTATCAAGGATAGGTTGTTTCTCAAAAGACAAACTTCTAATACGGCGTCTGCAAATAAAAGATTGACGGCGGCGGCAGGGGCGGCGGTTCAAAGAGCCTCATTTCAATGGGCGTTATTATAGGGTAGGCATAGTCCATCTTTCCTATCTTCTTTACTATTATGCCGTTAACCGTTCCCGCGGTTGTAAGTTTTTTGCCTTTTTTGAATATGGCGGTGTCAAGGTAGCCTGTAGCGTCGATTAAAAACCTGCCCTTTGACGCGCCGTAATCTTCGGTATGCGGGGTTAGGTCCCATGCGAGGCCGGTTTCAAGGACTTCAATTCGCGTAAAGTTTTCAAGATTCTCGGATGCGATTATCACTCCGCCCCAGAGCGTTTTTCGCCCTGTAAAAGCGGCGGGGTCTTTTTGAACCATGTCAACCGTAATGCCGCGCTCAACTTCCTTTAAAACGCCCTTGGATATTACCGGAGTGCAGGAGGCGAGAAGTGCCGCAAGCATCAATACGAGGAAATAACGCATACTATAATCTTATAATCATTCAAGGATTTGTCAATGACTGAAAAGCCCGGTTTTGCAACGCTTGAAGCGCAAAGGCTCTCTCCATACGCCTCTAAAAGCGTAAATACGCGCGGCAGACGCTACAAGGAGGCGGAGCACCCCTTCCGAACGCCCTTTCAAAGGGACAGAGACAGAATAATCCATTCGTCGTCTTTCAGGCGGCTTGAATACAAGACGCAAGTCTTTGTTTACCACGAAGGCGACCACTACAGAACGCGCCTAACACACACAATAGAAGTAGCGCAGATAGCAAGGACAATAGCGCGGGCTCTTGGCCTTAACGAAGACCTCTCTGAGGCCATTGCTCTGGCGCACGACCTCGGCCACCCGCCGTTCGGGCATTCCGGCGAAAAGGTTCTTGACGAGCTTATGTCCGGCCACGGCGGGTTCGAGCATAACGCGCACAGCCTGCGAATAGTGGAGGAGCTTGAGAAGCGCTACCCCGCCTTTAACGGCCTGAACCTTACGTGGGAGGTGCGCGAAGGCATAGTCAAACACAGCTCGGAGCATGACAGGCCGGGCCTTTACGACGAATACGAAAAAGACAAATCAGCCTGCCTTGAAGCGCAGATAGTAGACATAGCCGACGAGATTGCCTACAACAACCACGACATTGACGACGGGCTTTCATCTGAAATGCTTGCGCCTGAATTGCTCGGTAGCGTGGAACTGTGGCAGGAAAACTTCGAGGAAGCAAGGCGGCTGAGCAGTGACGCGGACTTCAGGGTGCTAAAATACCAGACCGTCATCCGCATAATAAACGCTCAGGTGACCGACCTTGTTGACACCATTGAAAAGACCATTGCCGAAGAAAACATATCAAGCCTTGACAGCGTGCGGTCAAGAAAAAAGCCTGTTGCGCGTTTCAGCCCTGAGATGGAAAAGAAGAATAAACAGCTTAAGCGGTTTTTAAAGGCAAACCTGTATAATCACCACCGCGTGATACGCATGGCGGACAAGGCCGAGAGAATTTTAAAGGAGCTTTTCAAGGCTTACCTGAGGGCGCCGAAACTTCTGCCGCCGCGCGTCCATTCGCTGATAGAAGAGGCCGGCATGGAAAAACACCGCGTGATATGCGATTACATCGCCGGCATGACCGACCGCTTCGCGCTTGACGAATACAAAAAACTCTTTGACCCTTATGAGAGGGTGTGAGGGATAGAACATTAACTTTTCGGTGTGTCCACGGAACAGGGCAAGCGGCAATTCTTCCCCTGATAATATTTTCCATAACATCAACAAGGCAATCAAAAGAAAAGCGATTTGGCGCCAATGGGCGATTTTTTGCGTGTTGACATGCGTATTGCATTGATATACAATATATACATTATATATAATAATTGATATTTGGGAGAACCTTTATGCACACGCAAATGATTATAAGAATGAACCCTGAGCTTAAGGATAAACTCAACAAGCTTGCCCGGACAGAGGGCAAAACTACCAGCCAGATGGTCCGGGAGTTGATTGAAGACTACATCAAGGAACATGATATAAGTTCCTACATAGACAACCTTTGGGGCAGGGTCGGAAAGAAGCTGAAGTCCAAGGGGTTTACGTCCGCTGATGTAAGCAGGGCTATTAAGGACGTGCGCAAGGGAAGGAAATGAAGGTTGTCATAGATACCAATATTTTCGTTTCTTCCTTTTTTGGCGGTAATCCCGGAAAGATTATTGACCTCTGGAGAAAAGAGAAGATAACCCTTTGCCTTTCCAAAGACATTCTCGATGAGTACATCGAGGTTTTAAGAAGAATCGGCCTTGAGGATGAAGATGAACTGGAGGAACTGTTAAGTCTATTTTCAAAGGGGTTTAATATCGTCTTTACGACGAAAACTCCTAAAATAACCCTGGTGGAAAAAGACCCTGATGACGATAAATTCATCGAATGTGCCGTTGCGTTGAGAGCTGATGCGATTATCACGGGAGACAAGGCGCTTGAAGCGATAAAGAGTTATATGAAAATCAAAATCTTAACGCCTGTTCAATTTTTGAAAGATCTGGCAGAAGATTTGTAAGAGAAGCGTCGTAGGCGGGCAACACCCGCCAGAGCTGTAGGCGGTTCATACCAGCCAGCGTATATACAAGACAACGGCTCGTGGTTTATTCCAACAAAGTGGCGGAAGGGGATGGGAGTCGAACCCATCCGTCTCCGTTAAAGGCGACAATCAGGTTTTGAAGACCTGCAGGGCCACCGGGCCCTTTCCCCTTCCATTGATTTGATTTAAGCGGATAAAATCGGTTTGTAAAAAAGGCCGCGTTGAATGCGGCTGTGTCGGTATGGCGTAACGGATTAAAAGGCTTTATTGTTAGGGAATCTCTGATTAATTCTTTTCCGCAATCAAAAAATATCGGGTATCTGTTCTGCGATATTTTTTCCTCACATTTACCCCTCACCCAACCCTCTCCCTCAAGGGGAGAGGAGAAAAAAAGAAATTAATCAGACCTTACTTAACAGTTAATGCTTTGTCTTTATTTCCTCTCACCATTCTGATGGGGGGAGAGGATTAAGGTGAGGGGGTTTAAAATTCCGTTCCCCTTATTCCGGCTTTTTCCCTATATAGGAGAAGGAGTCTTGTAATAAGGCGGACACGGCCCGCCGAAATTTCATTTGCGTACTTTTGAGAATGGCGGGCATTGCCCGCCCTACATTGATATGGAGATGTGCATTTTCCATTCATAAACGGCTAACCAAAAAGCCCGCCTAATCGCAAGTTAAGGCTTGAAATACAAAAGGGGCTGTCTGTTTATTCACACGCGTTTTGATGTTTTAACCTTGCTGTTTAACCAACGCGTGCGCTACAGACAGTCCCATAAAACAAGTGTTGTTTGGACAGCTTTTTTCCAATCCGTCGGCCCTTTGTAGCTAACGCCTCTTCCGGGCTTCTGCTACCTTGCCCCATCGGGTCCGCGACTTTCCTGCCGCAACCCATTCAGACGTAGCTTTTTTTGGCCTCCTTAGGCGGTTTGTACGCGCCCTGCGGATGGTTCTTACGCACTTACGCGTTAGTCCAAACAACGCTTGTGAACTTGTCCTCTACTTCTATTTTATCACTAATTTCAATTCATGCAACAGCTTAATAATCCCCTTTTAAAAGCGAAAAACGCCCCTCACCTTAATCCTCTCCCCCTTTTGATGGGGGAGAGGAGGTAAAGAAGCAAAAAATGCTTGTTGTGCGCTAATGGAGCGAAGCATGGATGCTGGAGCGTCCCGTTCTGCGTTCCCACGCAGGAGCGTGGGAACGACGATGTTTATTTAAAAAAAACCGGGCAAATTTACTTGTGAAGAGGATATCGCAGAAACAGGTCTTCTGATTTGCTAAGAAATAAGACAAAGCACAAGGTGTTTTTATTGAAACTCTTTAAAAAAAAGGAATTTCAGCGGCACAGTTATTCGTTATTATTCACTTTTCACCATTCACTGTCTTTAAGCTTTATTCGCACAAATCGAGCACGCTTATTTTGCTTGCCACGGACTCGGCTATCTTTAAAAACGCCTTTGTCTGAGGCGAACCCGGAAAGGCGGTAACAATGGGGTTGCCGGAGTCTCCGCCTTCGCGGATGGCAAGGTCAATGGGTATCTTCCCTATAAGCGGTATGCCGTAGCGCTCGCTCGTCTTTTCGCCTCCGCCGTGCGAGAATATTTCCGTGGTTTCATTGCAGTGCGGGCAGACAAAACTGCTCATGTTTTCTATGATTCCCACGACAGGCACCGTTACTTCACTGAACATCTTTATAGCCCTTCTGGCGTCAATCAGCGCGATGTTCTGCGGAGTGGTTACTATAACCGCGCATGTAAGCGGTATGGTCTGCACAAGCGAAAGCTGAACGTCGCCGGTGCCGGGCGGCAGGTCTATAACAAGGTAGTCAAGCTCGCCCCACATAACGCCCATGAGGAACTGCTTTACAAGCTGCATTACAAGCGGCCCCCTCCATATAAGCGGCGTTTCTTCGTCAAGCATGAACCCGACGGACATGAGCTTAAGCCCGTGGTTTTCAAGGGGCATGAGCTTTTCATCAGGGGTCGCTTCAGGCGTTTTGTGTATGCCCATCATGGTGGGAACGCTCGGCCCGTAAACGTCCATGTCCAAGAGGCCAACCTTCGAGCCTGTCGCGCTAAGCGCGAGGGCAAGGTTTACCGCAACGGTTGATTTGCCTACGCCGCCTTTGCCGCTTGCGATCGCAATGGTATTTTTTACGCCGGGTATGGCGGATTTTTCCGGCAGTTTTTTAGAGTGAGGAACCTCAGCGCCGGTTTCAATTTTAACTTCGGTTACGCCGGCGACGCCAAGCACGGCATTTCTTGAGTTGTCCTCAAGCTCTTTTTTAAGAGGGCAGGCCATTGTGGTAAGCATAAGGCTGAAGGCAACCTTAGTGCCGCTGATTTTGATGTTTTTTATCATGTTAAGCGCAACGAGGTCTTTGCCAAGTTCCGGGTCCATGACCTTTCTAAGCGCGTCAAGTACGGCGGTTTCGGTTATATGCGCTGTTTTAGCGGTCAATTTAATACCTCCTTGAAACTGTTACATGTTTAATAAGAGGGCGCGCCTTCCATAAAATCAAAGGGAAGGGTTTTTTGAAAATACTGCGGCTCTCTCAGGGGATAAATGCGTTTGCCGAGAAAGTTTCTAAGCGGCTTCGTTAAGCGCTTGAAGAATGGCGTCAAGCGGGGCGCCGTCGCGTTTTGCCGCGGCTTCTATGCTTACCGCGCCTCCGCAACACGAGTCAATTTTAAAGCGCGTAAACACGCCTATGGTTTTTGGGTATTGTTTTATGCAGTCGTTCACGACCATTTCTTTTGTTACCTTCATGCTTATCTCCGTAATTGTTATTAGGCGCCTTTTACGGCGTCATTAAGCTCTTGCATGACAAGCTCCGTGTCAACGTTGTGCATCATCGCGCCGAAGGCAATGTCCTCATTTTTCGAGCCCGGGCAGGTGAAGCAACCGTTGCCGAAGTGTTTTTTGAAAACCTTTTCGGTCTGCGGATGCCGTTTAATTACCTCGGCTATTATCATGTCTTTTGTTACAATTGCCATAAAAGTTAGGCTATTTTATCGCTTACTTTCCAGCCGGTTTCGGCGGGGCCGGCGGGGCCGGCGGGGCCGGCGCGGCCTTAATCGTTTTAAACATATTTATGACGAAAAACACCACTGCCACGGATTCAAGCACGGCGGACACGAAGAGTACAATCGGAGAGCCGTACATGGTGCGCACCCACCAGCCTATTGCCATGCCTATAAGGCCGATGTTGGCAAGCCACAATTGCCAAACCGAGAGCGCTTCGCTGTAAAGAGGCCTTCCACTGAACCTCGGAAGTATATGGTAGGCTACTCCGTAAACCATCATGGTCATCCATCCGAGAAGGTTGAAGTGAACGTGTATCGGCATATAAGGGTAAACAGGGCCGGTAATGCTCATGTGTATGCCAAGCACTATGGCGAGAAGAAAATAAATCATCGCGCATCTGATGAACCAGACGGTAATACTGCTCATTACGTAATCCTCCGGGATTTTTTGCTTTTGCGGTTAAGCCGCTCTTGACGGCTGGCACGCTTCAACGGGGCATACTTCGGCGCACGCGCCGCATTCGGTGCATAACTCGGGGTCTATTATGTATGGGTTGCCTTCGGATATGGCGCCTTCGGGACACTCCGGCAGGCAAGCCCCGCACGCCACGCAGTCGTCTTTAATGTAAAAAGCCATAAAATTACCTTTGTTCCAATTGCCCGGTAGCGGCCGCAAGCGTGGCCGCTACCGGCATGGTTTGTTAAATGGAGAGCACTTCTTTTATTTCCGGCACCTTTTCCTTGATGGCCCGTTCAATGCCCATGGCAAGCGTTATCTGCGAGCTTGGGCAACCTGAACACGCGCCCTGAAGCTGTACCCGCACTATGCCGTCGTCAGTAACTTCAACGAGGGTAACGTCCCCTCCGTCAGCCTGCAGGGCCGGACGTATGCTGTTTAGCGCCTCTTCTACCCTGTCCCTTAACATAATTTTATTTCCTCCGAAATGAATTTTAGCAGTATAATTATATAATGAATTATAAAACCCTTGCAAGTTTTAATAAATGACATCTGTCATGTTGCATATTTGAAAAATAGGCTACATATAAGACAATGAATAATGAGTTCTTTGATGCAACGCCTGCGGGGACAAAAAAAATAGTCCGCGGCTGGCTTCTGCTCGCGGTATTTTCGCTCGTTTTTGCCGGTATCTTCGCGTTGTTAGTGGCTCTGGCGAGGACGCCGGTTATAGAGACAATGCTTCCGCTCGGGCGCGATTATATATTTGTGGCGCTTGTGGGGCACGTGGTGCTTGCCGTAGTAATATGGTTTCTGGCCTTTGAGGGGTTTTTGTGGGCGTATTCAACCTCGGTGCTTTTAAGGCGCGGCCTTAAGAGCGAAATTGCAGGCTGGCTTTCGCTCGCTCTTTCATCGGCAGGCATGCTTTTGGTTGTAATTTCGGCTATATTCGGCCTCGGGTTTGCCGAGCTTGCCAATTATGTTCCTGTGCTGGGTACTCCTGTATTTTACGTCGGGCTTGGCCTTTTTGCAGTAGGGGTATTTGTAAATATAATAAACGGTTTTTTAAGCTTCTTTGCCGCCAAGACAGCCGGAGTTAAGCTTCGTTCCGTTACAGTGGGAATGGCGGCTTCATCCACTGCGGTGCTTGTCGCATTTTTGTGTTTTGCGTTGTCCGGTTATTTTCAGTATTCGACAGGCAAGGCGTACCTTGACTTTGAAAGGCTTTTTTGGGGCGGCGGGCACATGCTTCAGTTTGCCAACACCATTGCCATGGTAACGGTATGGGCGTTTATAGCGTATATAGTCTACGGCAGGCAGGCTGTAAGCTCAGCCGTGTCAAAGCCGCTCTACGCGCTTTATCTGTTTTTTGTTCTGCCAGCGCCTATTATATATTTTATTCACGATACCGCCACGCAGGCGCATAAGGAGAGCTTTACAACGTTGATGCAATGGGGCTTGGGGTTTTCAACCGCGGTTTTCATGCTAATGGTTATCGCGCTTATGGTTTCCCAAAAAAGCGTTCCGATGAAAAGGCCGGCCTTTTCATCGCTTGTTTTGTCAATGATCATATTCGCCGTTGGCGGCGTTTTGGCCCTTACGATAAGCGGCGTAAATACCATTATTCCGGCGCATTACCACTCGGTAATCGGCGCGGTTACGATAGCTTTCATGGGGCTTTTTTACGAGATGGCTCCGGTATTCGGAAAAGCCGTGTATAGTAAAAAGATGGCGGCGGTACAGCCGTACCTTTACTTTACGGGCATATTGCTTTTTGCCATAGGGCTTTATATCGCGGGTTCTCACGGAGTGGCGAGAAAGACTTACGCCGGAGCGCAAAACTTAAACAGCTGGGCAAAGATAATCGGCATGTCGGTTATGGGCATAGGCGGGCTTGTGTCAATCGCGGGCGGCATAACGTTTGTCGTTAACGCGCTTGCCACGCTTTTGAAAAGCGGCGCTACGGACGCTACTTTGCCTTCCGCTTTTGTCGTGGAAAAAGAATAGGCGGAAAAAGCGCGTCTTTTAGTTAAGCGCGTTAGACGCATTTGGCGTTGCACAATGGGGGAGTTGATGGATATAAAAAGGTATCTTCCGCTATTTAAGTTAAAGGTGTGCAGTTTGATAACCTTTAGCGCCGTCGTGGGGCTTATTGGCGCTAAGACCGGCGGGTTTTCTTTGTCAAAGGCGGTTTTTTTAATAGCGGCTACAATGCTCGCCGGATGCGCCGCGAGCGCGTTTAACCATTATTTTGATAGGGATATCGACTCTGTAATGGCTCGCACAATGAAGCGGCCCATGCCGTCCGGTTCGGTAAGCGGCTCAAAGGCCGTTCTTGTCATTTCGGTTGCAATGTTCGCGCTTTCAATAGCGTTATCGCTTATTGCCCTTAATAAGATGGTAGCGCTTCACCTTGCGCTTGGCGCATTTGTCTATGCCGTGGTCTATACCGCGTGGCTTAAAAGAAGAAGCTGGATTAACATAATAATAGGCGGGCTTGCGGGCAGTTTTGCCGTGCTTGCCGGAGGCGCATCGGTTGACCCCGCGCTCTGCCTTTCTCCGGCGCTTCTCGCTGTGGTTATGTTCTTCTGGACGCCGTCGCACTTCTGGAGCTTTGCTATTTACTACAGAAAGGAGTATGAATTGGCCGGCGTGCCCATGCTTCCGGTGGTTATAGGAGACAGAAGAACGGCATGGTACATACTTATAAATACCGTACTGCTTGTTACCTCTTCGTTTGTGCCGGTCTTTTTCGGGTATTACGGCGCGGCATACATAGCGGCGGCGGCGCTTGGAGGCGCGTATTTCATATATTGGAACGTGCGCCTTATTAGAAGTCCTGTAAAAGAGGTCGCGTGGAAGAACTTTAAAACGTCCATGTTTTACCTTGGAGTGCTCTTTGGCGCGGTAATAGTTGATATGTTTTTTAAGGGGTTTTAACGGTTTTAGCTCTGTCAGGAAACCGCGTCTAAAAGCAAAAGAAAGTGCTTGACATGGGTTTTGTTTGATTGTATCTTTTCACTACTAATTTTTAATCCCTAAAGGAGGAGTGTCATGAAGAAATTAATCGGTTTTGGCGTTATCGCATTGAGCTTGGCAGTTGCAGGTTCGGCTCTTGCGGCAGATGGTGCGGCTACATATAAGAGCAAGTGCTCTCCTTGCCATGGCGCGGAAGGCCAGGGTTCGGCAATGGCCCCGGCGTTCACAAAGAACGCGTTCGTAAAGGATAGCAAGGAAGCCGACATCGCCGCCGTAATCAAGAACGGCCGCTCAGGCGCCGCCAAGAAGTACAAGAACTTCGCGATAGACATGCCTAAGCAGGCCACTCTCGATGATGAGACTGTAAAGGCTGTTGTAGCGCACCTGAAGACGCTTGCCGCAAAGTAAGCTGTCTTTCATGGATGTTTAAAAAAGGGCGCGGCTTTAAAAGCCGCGCCCTTTTGTTATTTCAGAAGCTACAAGCGGCACTGCCACGACGCTCGTTTCAGCGGCGTATCTTCTTTTGCAGTTTTTCGTACCTTTTCAGGTTTATTTTTTGTTCTTTAAGCGTTACCAAATTGTGTTCAGATATTGACATAGCCGCTGAAATAGAAGATAATGCTGGGTGATTAAATAATAATCCGGCAAGCGTTATCCTGCGCATTAAGGGATATTTTTCATATATGAGCTACCACGGCACCGCGTTATTGGCGGTGCCGTCTGTTTAAAGGTTTTTAACGCCTTTTTTATTTCAGCGAACGGCTCTTATAAGGGCGCGGAGGGTTAAAGTGTTTAAGACAATTTACGTTGGAATTGACATCGGCTCGGTCAGCGCGAATACGGTCGTGCTTGACGAGCACAGAAATATCGTGGAAGAGCATTATACGCGCACAAAAGGCGAACCTATAGAAATAGCCGTGCACCTGCTAAATGAAATTATCAGCAACTACGGCATGGACGCCATTAAGCTTGTCGCGGTAACAGGCTCCGGAGGCAAGCTGATAGCCCCGTACATAGGCGCGTCTTTTACTAACGAGGTTATAGCGCAGGCAAAGGCCATAGAGACATATCACCCTGACGTTAAAACCATTATTGAGATGGGCGGGCAGGATGCAAAGCTGATTTTTGTGGAACCGGACGGAAAAAGGCTTCGCATAGAAGATTTTCAAATGAATTCCATATGCGCCGCGGGAACCGGGTCGTTTCTTGATCAGCAGGCGTACCGCCTTGGACTCACTATCGAGGAGTTCGGCAATCTTGCGTTAAAGAGCAAGAACCCGCCGAGGGTAGCGGGCAGGTGTTCTGTTTTTGCCAAGAGCGACATGATTCACCTTCAGCAAATAGCCACGCCGGATTACGACATAGTGGCCGGGCTTTGTTACGCCGTTGCCAGAAACTTTAAGGCTACTATAGGCAGGGGCAAAGAGTTTGTAAAGCCGGTCTCTTTTCAGGGCGGCGTTGCCGCCAATCCGGGCGTCAGGAAGGCGTTTAAAGACGTCCTTGAGCTTTCTGATTCGGAGTATATCGTGCCGTCGCACTATGCTTCCATGGGCGCTCTCGGTTCGGTCTTCAGCTCGCTTGAAAAAGGCAAGGGCATAGGCGCGTTCAAGGGTGTGTCTGCGCTTAAAGATTTTGTCTCAAGCGTCAAAAAAACCGACAGGTCCCTTGAAAAGCTGGTAAGGCCTCAGGGGCACCCTTCGCAAAGGCGAAGCTCCGTGGGTTATCCGCTGGATAAAGACAAAAAAGTGGACGCTTACCTCGGTATTGACGTAGGCTCGACGAGCACGAACGTAATTCTTATAGACAATGATTTAAAGCTGATTACAAAACGCTACCTTGCCACGGCCGGAAGGCCGCTTGAGGCCATAAGAAAAGGCCTTACGGAGGTAAGCGACGAGTGCGGCGAGTTTGTAAACGTCGTAGGCGTAGGCACAACCGGCTCCGGCAGGTACTTGTCAGGAGACCTTGTGGGCGCGGACGTCATAAGAAATGAAATAACCGCTCAGGCCACCGCCGCCGCCGCCATAGACCCCGAAGTGGACACGATATTTGAAATAGGCGGGCAAGACTCAAAGTACATCGCGATGAATAATTCCGTAGTCGTTGACTTTGAAATGAATAAGGTCTGCGCCGCCGGCACAGGGTCATTTCTTGAAGAGCAGGCCGACAGGATAGGCATAAACATAAAAGGCGAGTTCAGCGAGCTGGCGCTGTCTTGTTCAACTCCGCCTCCCATGGGTGAAAGATGTACCGTTTTCATAGAAACCGACATGGTGCATTACCAGCAAAAAGGCGTTGAAAAAGACGGCCTTGTGGCCGGGCTTTCTTATTCCATAGTTCAAAACTACCTTAACAGGGTCGTAGGCGACAGGCGCATCGGCAACAGAATATTTTTTCAGGGCGGCACAGCCGCCAACCTCGGTGTTGTGGCGGCGTTTGAAAAGGTTACGGGCAAGCCGATAACCGTGCCGGAACACCACGACGTAACCGGCGCCATAGGCGTGGCTATTCTCGCTAAAAAAGAGATGCTACCGGGCGCAAAAACAACCTTTAAAGGTTTTGATTTAAGCAAAAAGAAGTACGAGGTGCAATCGTTCGAATGTAAAGATTGCTCTAATATCTGCGAAATCAGAAAAGTAATGGTTGACGGCGAAAAGCCGCTTTATTACGGCGGCAGGTGCGAAAAGTACGACATAAAGCGCGAAACGGCAAAGCACAGTAAACTTCCCGACCTTTATAAAGACAGGGAAAAAATACTTTACGGCACTTACACCGGTAAGGTGGCGGCTAAGGACGCCCCTGTAATCGGGCTTCCGAGGACGCTCTTCATGTACGAGATGTATCCGTTTTGGAAGGCGTTTTTCGATACGCTCGGTTTCAGGGTTCAGCTCTCTTCGCCGACGAATAAGGAAATAATTAGAAACGGCGTCGAGAAGATAGTCACTGAGACGTGCTTTCCGGTAAAGGTGGCTTACGGGCATTTAAACGAGCTTATAGAGAAGAAGGTCGACAAGATATTTCTGCCGAGCATAGTGAACATGCGGCCGGCCAAGCCCGGGCATTTGCACACGCAACTTTGCCCGTACGTTCAGTCAATGCCGTACCACACGCGCGCGGCGTTTAATTTTAAAGAGTTAGGCGCTGATGTTTTAACGCCGGTATTTCATTTCAACCAGCCTGAGTCCGGCATTAGAAAGGAATTTCAGGCTTTCGGCAAGACGCTTAAAAAAGACGGCGCCTTGGTTGACAAGGCGCTTAAGGCGGCGTTTTCAGCGTGGGATGAATTTTCAACGCGGCTTGTGGCAAGGGGCAAAGAGGTCATAGATACGCTTAAGGAATCCGACACGGCCCTTGTCATAGTGGGAAGGTCGTATAATACCGCTGACTCTGGCATTAACCTTGAGCTTCCGCAAAAACTGCGCGATATGGGCACCATAGCCATACCCTTTGACATGTTGCCGGTTGACGGCGCGATTGACGACGTGCTTGCCGCGGATATGTACTGGAAGAGCGGCCAGCGCATCCTCGCGGCGTCAAACCTGATAAGAAATGACAACCGCCTTTTTGCCGTTTACATAACGAACTTCGGTTGCGGGCCGGACTCTCTTATAACGCACTTCTTCAGAGAGGCCGCCGCGGGAAAACCTTACCTTCAGCTTGAAATAGACGAACATTCGGCCGACGCCGGAGCCATAACGCGTTGCGAGGCGTTTCTTGACAGCATAAGAAATGTAAAGGGAAAATTGAAGCCCGCTGAAGTCAAGAAAGAAGTTCTGAACAGAACCGAGGTCAAGAAGAAGCTTTATCTTCCGAACATGGCTGACGGCGCTTATGGTATGGCCGCGGCTTTTCAGGCGTGCGGCATAGACGCCGAGGTTATGCCTATGCCTGACGAAGACTCTCTTAAATGGGGCAGGCGTTATACCTCCGGCAGGGAATGTTACCCGTGCATTCTTACTACCGGCGATATGGTCAAAATAACCAAGAAGAAGGACTTTGACCGTGAAAAGACGGCCTTTTTCATGCCGTCAGGCAACGGCCCGTGCCGTTTCGGACAATATAACCGCTATCAAAGGCTTGTGCTCGACGAGCTTGGCTTTAAAGACGTGCCGGTATTCGCGCCTGACCAAGACGGCAAGTTCTACCGCGAGCTTGGCTCCGTTGGCGGCAATTTCCAGAGGCTGGCGTGGTGGGGCATAGCGTCCATTGACATGCTGGAAAAGCGCCTTAGAGAGACACGCCCTTACGAGAAGAACCCGGGAGACAGCGAAAAGGTTTACTGGGAGTCCGTGCACAACGTGTGCGACGCCATAAGAAATAAAAAGTTCCCTGAAAAAGAATTGAAGGCCGCAAGAGAGGCATTCAGGCGCGTACCGGTTGAAAACGTAGGCACAAGGCCTCTTGTGGGCGTCGTGGGTGAAATATACGTTAGAAGCAACCGTTTCAGCAACGAGAACCTTATAACAAAGCTTGAGGCGCTCGGAGCCGAGGTTAGGGTGCCGACTATATCCGAATGGATATATTACACCAACTACACCGGTAAGAGGATGGAATGGAACAGGAGCGAATATAAGGACTATTTTAAGACGCTTACCTTTGACTTCTTCCAGCGCAGAGACGAAAAGAAAATAGAAGCCATTTTAAACGACGACCTTCGCGGCGGCCATGAGCCGAAGGTGGAAAATATTATAAAGCTTGCCGAAGACTACATTCATGATTCTTTTGAGGGCGAGGCAGTGCTTAGCGTCGGCAAGGCTCTTGATTACATCGCAGGCGGCGCGCACGGCATAGTAAATGCCATGCCGTTTACTTGCATGCCGGGTACCGTGGTTAACGCCGTGCTGAAGAGGCTCCGTGAAGATAACAATAATATACCGTACCTTAACATGGTGTACGAAGGGATAGAAGACACAAACTCCACGACGCGCATGGAGGCCTTTGTGCATCAGGCAAAGGAGTATATGGAACGCGGCAAGATTGCCGGGAAAGCTCAGGATAAAAATCAGAAGAGGGCGTAATTGAGCGGAACGTATCGGCCTTAAACACGCGGGTTACGACAATAATACAGCAAAAGGTTTTAAAAGTGAAGAAAAACGCATATAATGTCGCAGTGGTGGGAGCAACCGGAGTCGTCGGGCAGGAGTTTTTGAAGATACTTGAAGAGAGAAAGTTTCCGGTAGGGGAAATTCGCCTTCTTGCTTCTGAAAAGAGCGCCGGGCTTACAATGCAGTTCAAAGGCGCGGACGAAGTCGTAAGGGAGCTTGCCCGGGAAACCTTCGAGGGAATTGACATAGGGCTTTTCTCGCCGGGGGCAAGCGTGTCAGCAGTTTACGCGCCCAAGGCCGCAAAGGCCGGTTGCATAGTGGTTGACAACACGAGCCAGTTCAGAATGGACCCGGACGTGCCGCTTGTGGTGCCGGAGGTAAACCCCGGCGACATCGCCAAGTACAAGAAAAAAGGCATCATAGCCAACCCGAACTGCTCGACCATACAGATGGTCGTGGCGTTAAAGCCCATACACGACGCCTTTCGCATAAAACGGATAGTTGTGTCAACGTATCAGTCCGTTTCCGGCGCGGGAAAAGAGGCTATGGAGGAACTTTCAAATCAGATTAAGAATCTTTTTAATATGAAGGAAGCCGGCGTGAAGGTTCTGCCGCACAGAATAGCGTTCAATTGCATTCCTCAGATAGACTCATTTCTTGACAGCGGCTACACCAAGGAAGAGCAGAAGATGGTAAACGAAACAAAGAAGATATTCGGCGACGACTCTGTAAAGGTCAGCGCCACAACCGTGCGCGTGCCTGTTTTTGTAGGCCATTCAGAGTCCGTTAACATCGAGACGGAAAAGCCTATTACGCCGGAGGCCGTGAAAAAACTTCTGAAAAAGGCCCCGGGCGTTACGCTTGTTGATGACCCGAAAAAGGGCGAATACCCCATGCCGATTGATTGCGTTGATACGGACGACGTTTACGTCGGCAGAATCCGTCAAGACGATACCGTTCCAAACGGCATAAATATGTGGATAGTCTCTGATAATCTTCGCAAGGGTGCGGCCCTTAACGCGGTGCAGATAGCGGAAATACTCATACGGGACTATATTTAAACCGTCTTACGGATTTTTAGAGGCACTCTTTGAATATTGGGTGCCTCTAAAAATTGCCCTTTTTCCCGATCTCTTTGTTAGGACGAAATAAAAATGCTCACATATTCGCATATATGCTCCGCTTTTTATTTCGCCCCGCCTCGACCTCGGAAAAAATTTCTAATTTTTAGAGACACCCTATTAAGCCCCCCTTTGCGTTTAAGGGGGGTTTGTTTTGGCGCAGTTTAAAACTCTTACGGCATGTTTATGAGAAATATCCGAATCATAATAGAGTACGACGGCACAAACTACGTCGGCTGGCAACGCCAGAGAGGCTTGCTGACGGTTCAGGGCGCGCTTGAAGACGCTTTAAGGCGCCTTACGTGCGCTCCTCCAGACAAGGAAGTTAAAGTAAACGGCGCTTCGCGCACGGACGCCGGCGTGCACGCGATTTCTCAGGTGGGGAACTTCCTGACACAATCTCTCTCGCCGGCACGCGCCATGATGAACGGGCTTAATTTTTTTACCCCTGACGATATAGTAATAAAAGAGGCTGATGACGTACCGCTTGATTTCGACCCGCGCAGGCACTCGAAGAGCAAGACTTACCTTTATAGAATCATAAACCATGCCCATCCGTCCGCTATTTTAAGAAATTTTTCATGGCACGTTTTTCAGCCGCTGAACGTGCCGCGCATGAGGGAGGCCGCGGTTGATATTCTGGGGGAGAAGGACTTCACGTCGTTTTGCTCGGCTGAGTCGGACGCCGAACACGCGGTGCGCGAGGTAACGTCGTTTGAAATATTTGAAAGGGGCAACGGCATTATAGAATTCGAAGTAAAAGGCAGGGCGTTTT
>SCQA01000041.1 GCA_004298725.1 bacterium | reverse complement strand
GGCGATTTTTTTACAGGCGTGCTCGGCGCGAAGGTCATTCCATATTACGAGGTAACTGACTTTGACGGGAAAAAATTCTATCTTTCACACGGAGACTCCGTTGACGGCGGTCTTGGGCACGCGCTCTGGAGCAGGTTTTTGAGAAGCTTTGTTTTAAAAATTATGGCGCGCATTGCCGGACCTTCGGCCGTATGGAACATAGCCGCCCGCTTGTCAATCAACAGCAGAAAATACAACAAGCCTTTTGAAAAGGTTGACGCGAGGCTCCGCATGTTTGCCAAACAAAAAATCAGCAACGGTTGCTTTGCCGTTATACTTGGCCATTCGCACCTTGCCGGAGCGCATAAGGAGGAGGCCGGCGGCATAGAAGGCTTTTACATAAACCCGGGAAGCTGGATGAATAACTGCAGTTACGCCGTATATGAAAACGGCAAATTCAGCATTGAGAACTATAGGCCAAAAACAGCGGTTAGTAGCAAGTGAATAGTAATTGGGGAAAAACCATTGGCCATTCACTTACCCTTAATCACTCGCCGTAAAAACGCTTACCACGGCAATGCAGGAGGCAAGTAAGCTTTCCGTTTGGGACAGGCGATTTCACGTAGCGAAGCCGCATCCTCCTTGTAATATTCAGCTAATTTTCTTCCATCAAAATAGTATATAAACCCCGGCCTCAGAGTATTCAAATAAGCGTATTCGGGAACGACCTCCGCCCATCTCTTCTTGCAGAAGGCATAGTAATAATTTTCATTTAAAAAACAAGACTGATACGGCTCATATTTCTCCACCGCGAGCAGGGGCCGCTGACCGCGCTTCATCGCCATTGACGCGAAGATTTCAAATTCGCAGTCAAATATTGAAGCGTGCCTGAACTTGATACCCGGATCCACCTTAACAATCGCTTTTGAAAGCACTGCCGGAGAGTTTGGGTTTTTATAATCCGCGGTTTTAATGTCGCGGCTGTTTATTACGTCAAGGTTCGGATAATTCGCAAGCATTTTATCTACGGCAAGTTTTTCTTCTTCGGTTATATACGCGCTCGCTGAGCTTATATGCGCGATAAAACCGCTTAAAAAAACGGCGCATATGATTAAGAAGGCGTAATTTTCCAACCCTTTAACCCTATGCTTGAAATTCAATTCCAGCAACTCGCTTAACCCGCACAGCCCGGCCATTGACAGCAAAACAAGCGGCAACGAATACAACCTCCCTATAGCAGGCAATTTAAAGGCATTGTAAATTATATACGTCGCTACAACCGTAAATACCGCTACAGCCCCTAAATTATAATCTTCTTTCCGGCGCGCGGTCAGATATTTGATGACAGCTACCGCGCATAAAAAAAGAAAAACCGCACCGAGCGGAATTCCAAGCTGATGAAAGTAATAATCCCATAAAAATACAAAACCGCTTGGAAGCTTTCCGCCATAAAGCCTTGCCTGGCTTTGCTCCCAAAAAAGCATGGTTACGGCGTTCTTTGCGGGAATCTTATACAGCACGTTAATTTTATAAGTCGCAAGGCTTATAACCGCGACCACAAGGATTCCAGACAGGAATAAGATGTAGTTTTGAGCGGACTTAAAAAGCCTGCCGACGCGAAACATTGCCGTAAAGTGCCAAATGAAAGCGGGTATAATTACATGAGGGCTTACGAAAAACGAAATACCGTGTAGCAAGCCTGATAAAAAAATAAACTGTTTTGACTTGTAACCAAAGCTGGCCAAGACGCCGAGCATAAAGAGGAATATTCCTAATGCAATATGGTAGCCGAGCAATGCGTGAAAATATAAATCAAAATTCAATAAAATAAGCACCGCGCCAAGAGCGGCAATAAGTTCTTTGCAGCTCTTTTTCAAAATAGCGTACATGCATATTGCGATGCCTAATATGGAAAGCGCGTTTACAACGAGCACTGCCGAAGCGGCATACCCCGGACTTATCTTCAGCAAGAAGATTTTAACAACGGCTATTGCAAAAATATAAACTGGTTTTTCACCTGAAGGCGCGAAAGGGCTGAACAATGAATAATAACCGGTATTTTTGTAAGGCGAGCCAATTCCGATTTCTTCAGGATGCAACCACGCGTTTGCCAATCTTTGGGCGGCAACTTCATAACGCCAAACGTCGCCTTGATACTCAACATGCCCTTTTACAACGAAATTATCATACGACTGCGCCGTCCAAAAGAGGATGCTAATAAGTAAAATCAATTTTACAATTGCGCCGTCAGTCTTTAAATATCTCACGCTCAAAATCTCCGTTAGTTAAGCCGCACAAGCCGCGCCTGAAAAATGCCGACAATTATATTAAGTAAACAGCCTGCGCCGCCGGCACCTCGTTACTCGCCTTGCTTCGATAAATAACTCCAATTTATAATCTTTATTTCAACGTGTCAACTTCGTAAACGCTTAGAGCTTCGCCATAAAACAAAAAGCCCGCACTAATTTAAAGTGCGGGCTAAAAATGTCTTGCAAAAAACTGCAAAAAACGCGATTAGAATTTAAAATTCATAATCCCCACGCTACCAACGGTTTCGTGGCTGTTGGTAGTTTTGTCAAACATGCCGGTATGCTTTATAGTAGGCACGTTAAAAGCGACTTTATTGTGTTCTATTTCCACGATTGACTTTGTTCCGCCGGAGGTTGCTATCCCGTAAATCGCTCCGCCTATCATACCTACGGCCGCGCCGGTGGGAATATACTCAAGATGATCGCTCGGGTTGTTGGAAAGAAGAACAAACGCCGAGCCTATAAGAGCGCCTATCAACCCGCCGTAGACCGTGTCTTTAAACGTCGCCTGCATTGTGGTGTCGTCAGCCACTGCGCGGCTTGAGAAAGCAAAGAATGAAAAAGAGAAAATAAGCGCTACAGCGGCAAGCTTTCTGAAGTTCATTTTGCCCAATCCCTCCTGTTATTTTGGTATGATATTAAAAAAATACCGGATACTTGACAAGAAACTATCAATTGAAAAATAAATCTTGCGACATCTATATAAAGTATGTGCATTACAGTAACCGATAATCGCTAAATAATGCTTTTAACTTTATTATTTTAACACTACGCTAACTTTGAGTCAAGAAGACGTTTTACATGATTTAAACTCCCAGAAGATAAGGAAGCTCTGATTTAGTCTATTCCAAAATCAAGAAATACCAGTCATCAGCTCTGCGATGTTTTTTCAGATAACAATTACCTGTTTTTTCCTCACCTTTACCCCTCACCCCACCCTCTCCCACAAGGGGAGAGGAGAGAAAAAGAAATAAATCAGACCTTCCATAAATCCAAATAGCGCGTCTGGAAAAAAGGAGTTAAGGCCTAAGCCTTAACTCCTTTTGAGAAACTACTCTTTGTAAGCGTTGTTTCAATAACGCTGTTCAAAAAATCGAACTACTGCTAACTACAACCGCATCAAGAAAACACTTGCTATTCCCCCATCCCAGCCTTCCCCCAAGAAGGGGATTGATACCCCCGCAAAAAAAGTGGGGGAGAGAACAAATACCGCCCATCAACCCTCTTTACGGATGAGGCAAAAGCACCCATACTTACAGATAACTACTTACCTGAAGGCTTTTCTTTATCGCCCCAGAACTTCTTTTTAAGTTCCTCTCTTTCCTTATGATGCTTCTCTTTCAAACTGCGATGCTCGGATTCACACTTGTCTTCAAGCATCCTGTTTTCACTGCGTTGTCTGTCTTCCATGGCACGCATCTCTGCCTTATGCTCTGCCCTCTTATTGGGGCCGCCTTCCGCCTTAACCACGGGAGCAAACGCGAATACCATAAAAACCGCCGCTAAAACCGTAAAGAACGCCGCGCGCTTTATGCCTGTAACCATGCCATTTTCTCCTTTCATATACGGGTTATTTAACCATGCTAATATATATACGGAAGGGCGGCTTAAGCATATCGGCAATAAACCGCGCCTAAATACGGCTGTTTAGAGGCCTTGCTGAATCAGCGAAGGTAACCTCTTGTTCCCGCTTAATACCGCGCAAAGCCCAGTTTCTATGCGTTTAAAAACCCTGCAATATCAGTGGCGCACTTGCGCGTTTACAGTGTCAGCGACCACCGAAGGAGCATCCTTATCATCGGCGCCAGGTTTAGCGCCCTTGAATATATCTTCGCTTCCTTTAACGCAAAGCGCCTTCACAAGCACCTCGTCCATATGCTCCACAAGAACCGTAGCTACCTTTTTAAGTATCTGCGACGGTATCTCTTTAAGGTCTTTTTCGTTCTCCTTAGGAAGCAGTACCGTGGATATGCCAGCCCTGTGCGCGGCAAGCAGTTTTTCCTTAAGCCCGCCTATGGGCAGAACCTTTCCGCGAAGCGTTATCTCGCCTGTCATGGCAACGCTTTTACGCACCGGTATCTGTAAAAGAGCGGACGCTAAAGCCGTAGCCATGGTTATGCCTGCCGAAGGGCCGTCTTTGGGTATGGCGCCTTCAGGCACGTGAATATGTATGTCGAGTTTCTGATAAAAATCTTTTTCAAGGCCAAGCTCCGAGGCCCTGCTTCTGACGTACGTCATGGCGGCCTGAGCTGATTCCTGCATTACGTCGCCGAGCTTGCCGGTTATTATAAGCTTGCCCTTGCCCGGCACAAGCGCCACTTCTATGCCAAGAAGCTCTCCGCCCGCTTCCGTCCACGCAAGTCCGGTGGCAACTCCGGTTTCATCTATTTCATCCACTGTGCCGTAACGGTACTGCGGCACGCCAAGATACTTCGCAAGAAGCTTTCCTGTCATGTGTATTTCAGCTTCCCTGCCTTTTTTAAGCACCTCTCTGGCGGCCTTCCTGCATATGGCGGCTATCTGCCGTTCAAGGTTTCTTACTCCGGCTTCCTTTGTGTACTTTCTTATAACGGCAAGTATCGTCGCGTTGTTAAGACGCAGGTTCTTTTCAGTCAGCCCGTGCATCTTGAGCTGTTTCGGAAATAGAAACCTGACGACTATCTGAAGCTTTTCAAGCTCGGTGTAGCCGGGTATGCGTATAAGCTCCATTCTGTCAAGAAGCGGATACGGTATGCCCTGCACCGAATTAGCCGTGGTTATGAACATGATGCTCGACAGGTCGTAGTCGCTGTCAAGATAATGGTCGTTGAACGTATGGTTCTGCTCCGGATCAAGCACTTCGAGAAGCGCGCTTGCCGGGTCCCCCCGGAAGTCGTGGCTCATTTTATCAACTTCATCAAGAAGAAATACCGGATTATTTGAACCGGCTTTCTTCAACGACTGAATAATCTTACCCGGCATGGAGCCGATATAAGTGCGCCTGTGCCCTCTTATTTCGGCCTCGTCTTTTACTCCGCCAAGGGACAAACGCACAAAGTTCCTGCCCGTTGCCCTTGCTATTGATTTGGCAAGAGACGTCTTGCCGACGCCCGGAGGCCCCACAAGACAGAGTATGGGGCCTTTCATTTCCTCAACAAGCCCTCTGACGGCAAGATATTCGACTATGCGTTCCTTTACGTTTTTAAGGCCGTAGTGGTCTTCTTCAAGCACGCGCTCGGCCTCGGTTATGTCCTTTTTCTCATCCGTGAAAAAACCCCACGGCAAAGACGTCATCCAATCAATGTAGTTTCTTGACACCGTGGCTTCGGCGGACATCGGAGACATCAGCTTCAGCTTCTTTATTTCCTGCTTGGTCTTGCGCGCGGCCTCCTTCGAGAGCTTTTTTGTTTTGAGTTTTTCTTCAAACTCTTGAATCTCGCTCTTAAATTCGTCCTTTTCACCAAGCTCCTTCTGAATGGCCTTCATCTGCTCGGAGAGATAATATTCCTTCTGAGTCTTTTCCATCTGCTTTTTTACTCTCTGGCGTATCTTCTGCTCCACCTCGAGTATTTCAATTTCGCTCTCCATGAGGCTGTAAAGGCGCTCAAGGCGCTTGGTGGGGCATGAGATACTAAGAAGCGCCTGCTTGTCGTCAAGCTTGGCCGTAAGGTGCGAGGCTATGGTATCGGCAAGCCTGCCCGGGTCTTCAATGGAGGTTACGCTGATTATCATCTCCGGCGGTATACGCTTATTGTACTTGACGTATGTTTCAAACGACTTTATGACGGACCTTAAAAGCGCCTCTGTCTCAATGGCCTCGTCAATGGTCTCTTCAATTTCTTCGGCAACGACGACGAAGCAGGACTCCTCCGACGTGAACTCTTTTATAAGAGCGCGTTTTTTGCCCTCTACAAGCACCTTTACAGTGCCGTCCGGAAGGCGCAAAAGTTGCAGTATCGTACCGAGCGTGCCGACCTCGTATATATCCTCAGGAGCCGGATCTTCGGTTTTCGCCTTCTTCTGCGCGGCAAGAAGAATATACTTGTCGCTAAGCATCGCGGTTTCAAGCGCTTTTATTGATTTTTCCCTTCCGACGAAAAGCGGCACTACCATATACGGAAATATAATTATGTCCCTTAAAGGTATCAAAGGAACTGTTACTTTATCTTTTTTCATGTTACCCCCTTGCGAATAAGCCTACGCTTGCCGGCTTACTTCGCCTTTTACAGCAGTTAAATAATGTTTAGTAAACAGAACTCCAAACAACTAAACACTATCCACAACACTAACCCCTATCCAGCTAAGCGGTCTCAGCCCTGTTGCCGTAAACGATAATAGGCTTGGCCTTTTCAAGTATAACGTCCTCGTTGACGATACACTCTTTTATATTAGTCTGCGACGGCAACTCGTACATGGTTTCAAGCATAACGTTTTCAAGTATGGCGCGCAGGCCCCTTGCCCCTGCCTTTCTTCTAAGGCTGTCTCTTGCCACCGCGGCAAGAGCGCCATCCGTTAATTTGAGCTTTACGTTCTCAAGCTCAAAAAGCTTCTGATACTGTTTTACAATGGCGTTTTTAGGCTCAACAAGTATGCGTATAAGGTCTTTTTCATTAAGCTCGTTCAAAGCCACTATTACAGGAAGCCTTCCCATAAACTCAGGTATAAGGCCGTAGCTTAGAAAGTCCTCCGGCTCCACAAGATGTAAGGCTCTATTGCTGTGAGATGCCACGGCCTTTTTTTCTTCAGCGTTAAAGCCGACGGTTCTCTTGCCAACCCTCTGGGAAATTATATTCTCCATGCCTACGAACGCGCCGCCGCATATGAAGAGGATGTTGTTGGTGTCAACCTGCAAGAACTCCTGCTGTGGGTGCTTTCTTCCGCCCTTAGGAGGAACGTTGGCAATAGTACCTTCTATTATCTTAAGCAAAGCCTGCTGAACACCCTCGCCTGAAACATCTCTTGTTATAGAAGGGCCGTCGCCCTTTCTTGATATTTTGTCTATTTCATCAATATAGACTATGCCCCTCTGGCACCTCTCGATGTCGTACTCGGCGTTTTGCAAAAGGCTGAGTATGATGTTCTCCACGTCCTCGCCGACATAGCCGGCCTCGGTAAGAGTAGTGGCGTCGGCTATGGTAAATGGAACATTTAATATCTTGGCAAGTGTCTGGGCAAGAAGGGTCTTGCCCGAGCCGGTAGGCCCGAGAAGAAGGATATTGCTCTTTTGTATTTCAACGTTACCAAGGGAGGCCTTGCTCTCTATCCTCTTGTAATGGTTATGAACCGCCACTGAAAGGACTTTTTTGGCGTGTTCCTGACCGATTACATACTCGTCGAGAACTTTCTTTATTTCCATCGGCTTTGGAATCTGTTGCTCGCGCTTTTTAAACTCTTCCTTTTCGTACTCCTCGGCGACTATGTCGTTGCAAAGCTCTATACATTCATCGCATATATAAACCATGGGGCCGGCCACAAGTTTACGAACCTCGTCTTGCCCCTTGGAGCAGAACGAACACGTAAGATACCCGCCGTTTTTCTTATTTATCGTCATTTAAATACCTCCGGCATTATATTAAACGCCCCGGATGTTTTACAACATTTTGCTTACTTCCATAAACCGCTACTGCAAACCCTACTCTTTCCTCGGCAAATGAGCTACAACCCTCTTCTCTATAACATGGTCTATTATACCATATTCTTTGGCTTGCTGTCCTGACATGAAAAAATCACGTTCAGTATCCCTGTATATCTTTTCAGTGCTCTGCCCTGTGTGCTTTACCATTATGGCGGTAAGGGCTTCTCGTATGCGCAGTATCTCTTTCGCCTGAATGTCTATGTCAGTTGCCTGCCCCTGCGCTCCGCCAAGGGGTTGATGAATGAGTATTCTCGCGTTAGGCAGGCTGAACCTCTTGCCCTTTTCGCCTCCGGCAAGAAGCAAAGCGCCCATGCTTGCGGCCTGCCCCATGCAAATAGTAGAAACCGCCGGCCTTACGTACTGCATGGTATCGTATATGGCAAGCCCGGCGCTGACAAGCCCGCCCGGAGAGTTAACATAAAGGTGTATGTCCTTTTCTGGATCTTCTGACTCCAAAAAGAGCAGTTGCGCTATGACAAGGTTTGCCACGTTGTCGTCAACACCGGTGCCAAGAAATATTATCCTGTCCTTTAAAAGACGGGAATAAATATCATAAGCCCTTTCACCCCTGCCGGTCTGCTCCACTACCATTGGAACCAACATCGCGCCTCCCGAACCGTTTTTTTGCCCGTGCAAACGGGTTACGCCGCGCCCTTGCTTTTAGCTATGATTATGTCAAAAGCCTTTTCGTGCTTCAGGCCGTCTTTTATAACCGCTACGGAGCCTTCGCGCTCTATGCGCGCGATAAGCTGTTCATACGGCACGCCGCGCCCAGCCGCGAGATCTTTAACGGAAGTTTCATATTCCTCTTCGCTTACCTCTATATTCTCTTTTGCGGAAATGGCGTCAAGTATTATATCCTCCCTCACCCTTCTCTCCGCTATTTTCAAATATTTATCGCGAAGCGCGTCCGGCGAAAGACCTTGGTCCGCCTGCGTTATCATGCCCTTTCGCATATTCTCTATCACGCTATTCATCAGCACGCCGTGATACCTCTTAACAAGCGCCGGCGGCACCTCAAAGCTGTGTTTTTCAACAAGCCTGTCAAGTATTTCAGTCTTAAGGCCCTCTTTTTCAGCATCTTCCCTGCCTGCGATAACCTCTTCCCTGACCTTCTCCCTGAGCTTTTCAAGGTTCTCAAGGTGCAGGTCCTTTGCCAGCTCGTCGTCAAGGTTGGGGTAGACTTTTTCCTTTACGGACTTTACGCTTATGTGAAAAACGGCTTCCTTGCCCGCAATTGTGGTATCGCTTATGTTATCCGGGAATTTAAGTTTTGCGTCCTTTTTGTCGCCTTTTGAAAGTCCCTTGACCTCCGCGTCAAAACCAGGCAGAGGCGAGCTTTGCCCCACTACAACCGGATAGTCAACGGCCTTGTACCCTTTAAGCGGTACGCCGTCAAGGCTTGACGCTTCAAAGTCAACGGTTACATAATCGCTATCGCTACACGGCCTGTCAACCTCTTTGAACTGAAAACGCGAAAGACGTACGTTTTCAAGCCCTTTTTCAACGTCTTCGTCAGTTACCGCCGTCTTTTCCCTCTTAAGATCCATGCCGATATAACCGTCAATTTCAACGTTTGGAGTTACCTCCACGGTAATTGAATATGAAAAGTCCTTACCCTCCTCGGCTATACCCACAACGTCTATTCCCGGCATTTCAACCGGCGTAAGGTTTTTCTCTTTAAGAGCCGTAACGTATGTAACTTCTATAAGCCGCTGGGCCACGTCTCGTTTTATTGTGTCGCCGAATCTGGCTTTTATTATGTTTACGGGTACCGCGCCCTTTCTAAAACCGGATATTTCCGCCGTGCTCCTTGCGTCCCTTAGAGCCGTCTTCATTTCGGAATCAACGCTATCCTTTGGCACTGAAATGCTCAACCTTTTCTTTACCGCGCTTAAATCAACAACGTCTATTTTTAGTCCTTGTGTAATGTTCCCCATCTTCTTTTTTCCTTTGCCTATAGCTTTTTATTTTTCATAACCGCAAGCGCTTGCGCCGGCGCACTAAAACCCTTATTTAAAAACACGTACTTTGGTGCGAGAGGGGGGAATCGAGGCCTCTGCTCACTGCTCCCGCAGTTTCGCTCCGGCGCCACGCGCTTTCGCTTACGGCCTTTCTCCCGAAAGGCCTTTTCCTCGCTCTGCTCGGCGC
>SCQA01000040.1 GCA_004298725.1 bacterium | reverse complement strand
CTAAAGTCATGGCTGAAAAAGGCGATTCTTACAAGGAGATACTCAGGCATTACTACCCGGGTACTGTGCTTGGAAAGGCGTATTGATAATGCTTCGTATGTCAACCGTTAAGGAAAGTCTGATTAATTTCTTTTTTTCTCCTCTCCCCTTGTGGGAGAGGGTTGGGAAAGGGGTAAAGGTGAGGAAAAGACAGGCAACGGTTGTCGGAAAAGACATCTCAGAATTGATACCCGATACCTTTTGACCGCGCAAAATAATTAATCAGAGGTTTCGAAGTTGTTAAAAATGGCAGCTTTCAAAGTGACGACTGAAAAATTTATTGATTTGTTGCTGTAAGGTTTGAATTGCTTACGCGCTAAATTGAATTTTTTCATTGATCCCTCGCTCCGGCGTTGTGCGCATTGTTTGCGCTTTTTTAAAGATGTTTATTTCTGCTTCGTTTAAACAGCCGGATGAAATTTGTTGACTTAAAGGACTTTTTTGATATAATTTGTTGTTTTAACGCGGGTGCATGGCCGTGTTGAAAACGTTATAACACTTTCTACACGCAAAAGGGGGTGTGTTTTTTGTCAGAGGTAAAAGTATTTGACGACCAGCTTGAAAAGGCAATAAAGATACTCAAACGCAAGCTCGCGCAGGACGGAACCTTCAAAGAAGTAAAAAAGAGAAGGTTCTATGAAAAGCCGAGTGTCAAGAAGAAGAGAAAGCGTCAGGAAGCGGCAAAGCGCCGTGCCAAGGCGTTAAAGAAGAGCTCTCGCCGTTTTCAGGAATGACGTTGCAAGCCGTTAACAGGCGCAGAAAAGCAAGTTATTGCCGCTTAGAGGAAGAATTTAGCGGTCAAACAATCTTTAACTGTTTGCGGTACGGGCCGCTCGCTGAATGACTGCAAAAAGGTCACAAGTGGCCAACATGCCACCAGACAGGTCATAAAGGCGAGCAATATAAGCGGCTAATTCATTGGTTGTCTGCTGTTTTATGAATATCCGTTTGTTATATCGCCGTTAGTTATTAAAATCCCCCATTCACCCTTTTTTTAAGGGAGGATGGGGGATTTAAGTTTTTCGGGGTTGATTAGTTGGTAATTATTAACCTTAACGTGGCATGGACGCTGGAGCGTGGGAATGATAATAGTGATTGGTAATTTTGTTGGCAATGCCCTATCCATTTGCCACTGCTTTTAAATCCCCCCATCCCAACCTTCCCCCGCATACCACTACCGGAGATACCAACCGGTAAACGGGTATAAAGGGGGGAAGGGGAGAAAGGAATGTGGCAGTTCACAGTCTCCTCCTCCGTAAAGGGTGAGCGTCAATCAGAGCCTTTCCTTTACAATGGTTTCCACCACGGACGGGTCCGCAAGCGTTGACGTATCGCCGAGGTCTTCGGTTTGGCCTCCGGCTATTTTTCTGAGAATCCGGCGCATTATTTTGCCGCTTCTCGTCTTGGGAAGCCCGGTTGCGAACTGGAGTTTATCCGGCTTAGCAATGGGGCTTATTACTTTCGCCACATGCGCTCCAAGCGTTTTCGCTAAATCAGGCGACGGCTTCTGGCCTTCTTTCAGCGTGACAAAGGCGTAAAGCGCCTCTCCCTTTACGTCGTGCGGAAAGCCAACCACGGCGGCCTCGGCCACTGCCGCGTGCGATACAAGCGCGCTTTCAACCTCCGCCGTGCCAAGCCTGTGGCCGGATACGTTTACAACGTCGTCAATCCTGCCCATAAGCCAGTAGTCGCCGTCCGCGTCCACCCTCGCGCCGTCTCCGCTTAAATAGCGGCCCGCGAATTTGCTGAAGTAAACTTCCTTCATTCGTTTATTTTCAGGGTCGCCGAAGGTGCCTATAAGCATTCCTGGCCACGGCTTGTCAATTACAAGGTAGCCGCCTTCGTCTGTTTTTGCCTCGCTGGCGTCCTCTTTCAGCACGCTTGCCTTTATGCCGAAGAACGGACGCCATGCCGAGCCGGGTTTTAACGTACTGACGCCGGCCAGCGGGCTTATGAGTATGCCGCCGGTTTCAGTCTGCCACCATGTGTCGAGAAGCGGCAGTTTTGATTTGCCTATATTTTTGTGGTACCACATCCATGCTTCCGGGTTTATAGGCTCTCCGACCGAGCCGAGAAGGCGAAGCGATGACAGGTCGTGTTTGTTTACCCATTCTTCGCCAAAGCGCATAAGCGCGCGTATGGCGGTTGGCGCGGTATAAAAGGACGTTACGCGGTGTTTTTCTATTATCTCCCAGAACCTGTCCGGGTTAGGATATGTCGGGATTCCTTCAAACATTACTACCGTTGCCCCTATGGCAAGCGGGCCGTAAACTATGTACGTGTGGCCGGTAACCCAGCCGATGTCTGCCGTGCAAAAGAAGGTGTCTTCGTCTTTATAGTCGAATATCCATTTGAATGTTAGGGCGCTGTAAACAAGGTATCCGCCGGTTGAATGGAGCACCCCTTTGGGCTTTCCGGTGGAGCCGCTTGTGTAGAGGATAAAGAGAGGGTCTGTGGCATTCATCGGCGCGTAAGGGCAATTCGCGCTTACATCAACCGCGTAGAGTTCGTCGTCCCAGTATGAGTCCCGCCCGGCTTTCATGGGCACGGCCCCTCCTGTGCGTTTTACCACGATTACGTGTTTGACGTCCGGGCAGGACGCAAGCGCAGTGTCGCAGTTGGTCTTCATAGGCACCGCTTTGCCGCCGCGCACGCCTTCGTCAGAGGTTATTACGACTGTTGAAAGGGAGTCTGTTATCCTGTCTTTAAGAGACGAGGCGCTAAAGCCCCCGAAGACAACGCTGTGTATCGCGCCGATTCTCGCGCACGCGAGTATGGCTATTGCAAGCTCCGGTATCATGGGCAGGTAAACGGTAACGCGGTCGCCTTTTTTGACGTTTTTTTTCAAAAGGACGCTTGCAAGTCTGTTTACTTCGTGTGAGAGTTGCTGGTAGGTGAGAGTTTTAGTATGCCCGTCGTCGCTTTCCCATATTATGGCGGCCTTGTTTCTGCGCCATGTTTTCAAATGCCTGTCAAGGCAGTTGTACGAAGCGTTAAGCTCGCCGTTTATGAACCATCTGACAAATGGTTTATTAAAGTCCCACTCGACTGTTTTGCTCCATTTTTTGTCCCAGTCAAGTATCATGGCTTCTCTTGCCCAGAAGCCTTCCATATCGTTTATTGATTCGTTGTAGAGCGCCTCGTAGTTAGCCATGCCTTTTATGTGGGCTGTCTTTTTAAGCTCCTCGGGCGCGGGGAAAAGCCGTGTTTCCTGCATAAGCACTTCTATGGTGTTGTTGTTGTCGCTTGCGCTCAAGCTGGCCTCCTGATAACCGCTTACCGATAATTGATAACCTGTTAAAAGATACTCCAAGAGGCTTTGCCTGTCAAGGTTGCGAGGCTTTGTGATTTTGTGAAGTGTTTAGAATTGCGGGTTTTTTTTAGTGCTTATATTGTAAATGCGGCTATGTCGCTTGACGTTTTACCTTCATTCCCCAACCGGCGTAAGGTATGCGTACTTTATTGCGAGTTTTTTTACTCCTGCGCCGGAAAAGCGTATGGTCAGCTTGATATCTTCCCCGTTGCCGCTTCTTTCTTTAATTACGCCGACGCCGAAGGTCGGGTGTTTTACCTTCAGGCCTATCTTCCAGTGGTTAGTCTCCGTGTTGTCGTCATGCTCGATACCGGTTATCTGGCTGTCTTCGCTTGTGTAATATATTTCGTTACTTGAGCGTTTGAAAGGTTTTGCCTGTGAAATTACCTCGCTCTGTCCGGTTATTTTTATATGTTCATGCGATATTTCGTCAATAAAGCGGGACCTCTCCTTATAATTCAACTTACCGTAAACTGTTCTTTGGCGCGCGGAGTGAAGAAAGAGGCTCTCTTTGGCTCTTGTCATGCCCACGTAGCAAAGGCGGCGTTCTTCTTCAAGTTCGTCTT
>SCQA01000039.1 GCA_004298725.1 bacterium | reverse complement strand
GGGGCGTACCCGTGCGTTGTAAAGAAGGGCACGGCCGCTTACACGGCTTACGGCACAACGGAAATAAGCGAGAGGCATAGGCACCGCTACGAGGTGAATAACCGCTACAGGGAGGCGCTTGAAAAGGCAGGGGTGGAGTTCAGCGGCCTCTCTCCTGATTCAAGCCTTGTGGAAATGCTTGAATACAAAAACCACGCGTGGTTTTTGGGCTGTCAGTTTCACCCGGAGTTCAAGAGCAGTCCCATGAAGCCGCACCCCCTGTTCAAGGGTTTTGTCAAGGCGGTGCTTTCAAACAAGCTTACAGCGGTTAAAGGCGGCAGGAAGAAAGACGGCAATAAAAAGAAGCCGCTTGCCGGCGCAAGAAATAAAGCAAAAAAAACGGACGCGGGGTTGACGCTTTTAAATGAAGAGAATCAAGCTTGAAAGCGTCGTCATAGGCAACGGCGCGGAAATGCCCTTTTTTATAATGGGGCCTTGCGTCATAGAAGACGAAGGCGTAACCATAAAGACGCTTGAAGCGCTCTTGGAAATAACCAAAAGCCTGAACGCGCCTTTCATTTTTAAGGCGTCGTACGACAAGGCGAACAGGACTTCCATAAAATCCTTCCGCGGCCCGGGCCTTGAAAAGGGCTTGGCACTGCTTAAAAAGATAAAGAAAAAATACAACGTGCCGGTTTTAACGGACGTTCACTGCGCGCACGACGTGCCTGCCGTAGCCGACGTTGTTGACATTATACAGATACCCGCTTTTCTTTGCAGACAGACGGACATGCTTACAGCCGCGGGCCGTTCAGGTTGCGTCGTCAATATAAAAAAAGGCCAGTTCATGGCCCCGGCGGATATAAACCATTCCATACAAAAGGTCGTAAATTCAGGTAACGACAATATTTTAATTACCGAGCGCGGCGTCAGCTTCGGCTACAATAACCTTGTGGTTGACTTCCGTTCGCTTCCCATAATGAGGGCGCTGGGCTACCCTGTTGTTTTTGACGCCACGCACAGCGTGCAGTCGCCGTCGGGCCAAGGCTCATGCTCCGGCGGAGACAGAAGCATGGCGAGGTACCTTGCAAGGGCCGCCGCCGCCGTTGGCGTTGACGGCTTTTTCATGGAGGTGCACCCCGACCCGGACAAGGCGCTTTGCGACGGCCCTAACTCGATAGCGTTAAAAGACTTGAAAGGGATACTGAAAGAGATTATCGCGGTTGATAACGCTGTAAGGGGACATGAATGAGTAAGGCAATTAAAAGCAGAACCAGCGCCCTTGTAACGGCAAAGAGGGTTCTTGATATAGAAGCGCAGGCTGTAAAAGCGCTGAAAAGCAGGCTTGACGGAAGCTTTACCGCGGCAGTTGACATGATACTTTCAGTCGGCGGCAAGGTTGTTGTCAGCGGCATGGGCAAAAGCGGCATAATCTGCCAGAAAATAGCCTCGACGCTCGCGTCCACGGGAACTCCGGCGTTTTTTCTTCATCCGGCCGAGGGCGTGCACGGAGACCTCGGCATGATAATGAAGAACGATATACTAATAGCCGTGTCAAACTCCGGCGAAACAGAAGAGCTTATAAAGATAATACCTGTTGTCAAGCGGATGGGCATAAGCATGATAGCCATGACAGGCAAGGTTAAGTCAACTCTTGCCGGGTACGCGGACGTCGTTCTTGACATCGGCGTAAAGGAAGAGGCGTGCCCGCTTGGGCTTGCGCCGACGGCTTCCACCACGGCGTGCCTTGCCATGGGGGACGCGCTTGCCGTGGCCTTGCTTGAAAAGCGCGGCTTCAAAACCGAAGATTTCGCAAAACTTCATCCGGCGGGAAGCCTTGGCAGAAGGTTTTTAAGGGTTGACGACCTTATGCATAAAGGTAGCGCTGTGCCGCGCGTGGCCGAGGGTACGTTAATGAAGGACGCCGTCGTTGAGATGACGGCCAAGCGGCTTGGCCTTACCGGCGTATTCAGGGGTAAGCGCCTTTTTGGCGTGATAAGCGACGGAGACCTCAGAAGGGCGCTTTCAGCCGGAGGCAATATTATGGATAAGAAGGTTGAAGATGTTATGAGCAAGAACCCCAAGATCATAGCAAGCGGCTCTCTTGCAGAGGCCGCTATTAAGACGATGGAGGAACATTCAGTAACAGTGCTCTTTGTGGTTGACCGTGAAACAGCCGCGGTTGAAGGCATAGTGCATATGCACGACATTATAAAAGCGGGTGTGATTTAAGCCGTATTTTTGAAAGGTGATGATTGTGCTGAAAAGCCTTATATATGCCATCAAAACTTTTTTTGCTGTGAACCACTAAAATACTTGACAGCTCTTGCAGGGTTGTGTATAAGTATAGCAACTTTTAATAATTGTGTGTTTTCACGCTCATTCGCCACTGGGCGGTTTTTATGGGTTGCAACGCCATATGGTTAAGAATGTGCGGGTTAGGAGTGCAACAATAATATGGACGCGCAGGCATGAGGTGGCTTATTATTAACAGCTCATAATGTATTGCGGAACACTATGTTTTAGAACGCGGGGCTGATAAAGTTTTAATAATTTTTATCGTGCAGTAAGCAGTGTGAAAGTAGAAGTAAAAATCAACAGGGTTACAATAATATCAAAAACCTAAGGAGGAAGTAAGGATGAAGAGATTACTACTTGCTGCATTGGCAGTGGCCGCGGCCGCCGCATGGACTGTGCCTTCAACGGCAACAGCTTCGGAAATTACGTTTTCAGGACAATACAGGCTAAGGGGCGAATACAGGAACAACGCCGACTTTACGAATGAAAACTACAGTGTCAGGGCTGGCGCTGGTGCAGGCGCTCCCGCACCAAATGTCAACAATACCGCGAACGACAGCACGAATATGTGGGTACAGAGGGTCAGGCTTACAGCCAACGCAAAGGCGACTGACGACACATCCGTAAAGATAACCCTTCAGGATTCGAGAACATGGGGTGTTGCCACAGATAACGCAGGCGGCGGCCCACAGCTTACGGACAACGGAACGAACACAGTTGACCTTCACGAGTCATACCTCAACGTAGCCAACGTCTTCGGCTCACCCGTAGCCTTAAGGGCCGGCAGGCAGGAGCTTGCGTACGGTGACGAGAGGCTTATCGGCTCGTTCGGCTGGAACAACAACGGAAGGGCGTTCGATGCCTTCAAGCTTATGTATAACTCGGATATCGTAAACGTTGACCTCTTTACTTCAAGAATAAACGTCGCGTCTTCCACTACAGACGGCACGCAGACTGAAAGCCTGCACGGCGTCTACGCGACAGTTAAGGCCGTTCCGAACAACACCATCGACTTATATGTCCTTAATTTAAGGAACAGAGAAACAGCTCCGGCGGCCAATACATTCGGCGCCGCAACAGGTAGCAACAACGGCATTACCGGCGGGCCTCTTGGCGCGTATTACGGCACACAGACGCTTTACACCTATGGCATAAGGCTTAAGGGCGACGTAGCAGGCGCTGACTACACCTTTGAATTACCGTACCAGACAGGCACGATACACAGAAGAAGCAGTACTGTAAACCTTACTACCGTGCCTCCGTCATTTCCGGCAACGCTTAGAAATGACATGCAGGTTAAGTCTTATGCGTATGCCGCAAAGGTCGGCTACACGCTTACCGTTCCGGTTAAAACAAGAATCGGCGTTGAGTACGACTTCGCATCCGGCGACAAGCATCCAGTCAGTAATGCCACAACCGGTGCCGCGTTTAACGTAAACGATTCTGAAATCAACACATTCTATAACCTCTACCCGACCAACCATGACAAGCTTGGCCTTATGGACATGCAGGCATGGAGGAACGTAAAGGCATGGAACGTCAACCTTACGGTTGAGCCTTCCGACAAGTTAAAGCTCTTTGCGTCATACTGGAAGTTCGCTCTTGCGGCCAAGGAAGACGGCTGGTATAACGCCGGCGACTGGAACACCGGCGCAGGCACAGGCGGCGGCGTAGCCAACGGTGTGCACGCAAACCCGGTCAACACCGCTCCGAACAACAACAACTACACAAGCGACATCGGCAGTGAGTTCGACTTCGTGGCAACCTACAAGTACAACAGCGCCCTTACCATTGAAGCCGGCGCGGCGCACTTCTGGGCTGGCGAGTTCATCAAGAACCAGTTCAACGCCCCTGGTGCGGTTGCAAACGACGTAACTGGTCAGGATTGGGCGTATCTTCAGTTGACAGCAAACTTCTAAGCTGAAAAGCTGAGAAGAAAGGCAACAGTAAGTATAATCATAGGGCGGGCCGATTTATCGGCCCGCCCTATTTTTTTTTAAGCATGTGCCGTCTGGAGTTAGCTATCCATCTTTGGACTTCTCCTGACGGCACATAGGCGTTTTTTCTTAACGGTTTCCGTGCCTGACCGTCTAAGAAGTTAAATTCTGTTTACTTTGTTTGCCTAAGAACAGACCACGATGTTGCCTTGCACCTTTCCGCCTTTATACCCGTAGCGGTATTGCGGGATATCAATCCCCTTCTTGGGATATCAATCCCCTTTTGGGAGCAGGCCGGGATGGGGGGGGAGGGATGAACATAACTCCCCCCTGTTCCTTCTTAGACTAAGATGGGGATGTGACTATTTCATGATAATTCTTCTGCCCGCTCTTAAAAAAATGCAGATGTTGCCGCTAAAATTATGAAAAATAGCATACGCTAATGTGTCAGCTAAGACATGTCAGAGTATGAAATTGAAATCGTGTGCGTAAATAAGCCTCCGGCATGTTGACAGGGCGCGTTTTTTGAGATATATCCGCTACTTAAATCAAAAAAGCCGAAACTGACAAAAGTCATTTAAGTTAGCGCTGTTTGTTAATATATTAATACAAGCACAAGACATCTGCATAATATGAAAGGAGGATATGCCATGAGTTCAGACAAGGCAGAATGCCCTATTCCCAGAGGCCAGCTTTTTTATGACAATATCATTTTGATACTCATCTTGGGCATTGTCGTTCCAACGCTTATTTATACCGTTTGGGGGCTTGTGGAAATAATGAATGTGCCTAAGCTTCCGCTTGTGCCTTAAGCGAGGCATGTTTATTAAGCGGGCTTGGCGGGCTGTGCGCGTTTTAAGCAGGGGCTGTTTAATAGCATGAGTTTTCAGGCAAAAACATGATGGAAAAATTTGTGTTTTCAGCCGATGATGCGCATGTCGTGATGTTTTTTAGTGCTGTTTTTTCCGTGAGGCGTAAGTTCAATAAGGAGGATTTGAGATGGCAACAAAGGAGCCGGAAAGGATTTGGTGGAAACCTCTCAGCAAGGACGAAAGGGTGTGGGTGGGCATTGCCCTTATCTGGATGCTCATTTCATTTTTCTTCATGCCGCTATACCATATAATCGGCGCTCAAAACCCGCCGGCGGAAACATACAAGGTTACACCCGAGCAGTTCGACAAGCTTGTCGATGGTATGATAGCAAAGAGCAAGGTCGGCGAAGAGCAGGGAATTCCGATAGTTCATCCAAGCCCCAGCGACCCTGTATTCATACGGGCGAGCATGTGGCAGTGGTATCCTATTGTGGAGCTTGAAAAGGGCAAGACTTACAGAGTGCATCTTTCATCAATGGACCTTGACCACGGCTTTTCGCTTCAGCCGGTGAACATGAACTTTATGGTGCTTCCCGGGTACGACTATGTTTTGAAGCTTACGCCCACGCAGTCAGGCGAGTTTCATATTTTGTGCAACGAATTTTGCGGGCTTGGGCATCACACCATGCTTGGAAAGCTTTACGTGAAGTAAGCGCCGCAATAATCGCGAGCCGCGCATAAACAGGAAACGGTTTTTTGAATGGTGCGCCGGTCTTGACCCGCGGCTCTTGGCCACGGGTCAAGACCGGCAAATAGAAATGATTATCCGTACCATCAAAATTATACGTCATTTATGGCGGGTAATTTTAAAGGAGGGCTTAAAATGTCGGATGAAAGGCATAAAGACGAAATGGAGGCACCGGGCGTTTTCGTGCTGTCGCTCATATTTCTGGGTGTCTTTATCGTTATATGGTGGGCGCATTACAAGTGGCTTGCCGAGGTTTGGGGTGTGCAATAAAAACGGCTGTTTTAAAAATCACTGCGGCTTGCCGCGCCGGAAAGGCAACCAGAAGAGCAAACTGGTATAGCCGGAAAGACAAACCGGTTTGACCGGTAAATAAGTGGTTTTGATCTTCCCCTCCTTACTAATGAGCGGATAGAGGGGCGGTGAATGTTAAGTAGCACGCAACTTAAAACTACCCCTCCCTGCCCTCCCATTGGAAAGGGGAGGAGAAACATCAGCCTCTTCTCAAAGTGATGGGATACGGGAGCGCGGTATCTGTCAATATGCCCCGCGGCTTATTGCGGGGAGCTTCATTATGAAACAAATACGGAGGTATTAAAAAAAGATGGCAGATTCTAATTTTAGGATATGTTCCCTTTCCGGTCTCAAGATAGACAGGGCCGGAGAGCTCCTGATAAGGTGGAACATAATAGCGGCCATGGCAACGCTGGCGGTCGGCGGACTGATGGCTTTCTTAGTGGCGCTCACAAGGTGGCCGAGCGTGCACTTTCTCGGCCTGACAAACTACTATAGGTTTTTGACGCTTCACGGTATTGACGCGCTTCTCGCGTGGATAATATTTTTTGAAATAGGGCTTGTTCACTTCGCGTCAACGGTGCTTCTCGGAGTGAAGTCATACGCGCCTAAGGTGGGGTGGCTTTCGTTCGCGCTTATGCTTATCGGCGGCGCGCTTATAAACGTTATAGTCATGCTTGGCAAAGCGGACGTAATGTTTACCTCTTACGTGCCCTTGAAGGCGGACCCGCTTTATTACCTCGGCGTAATTCTTTTCGCGGTGGGCGCGCTTATAGGGTTCATCCTCTTCTTCGTGAACATTCTTCTTGCTAAAAAAGAGGGCGCGTATAAAAGGTCGCTTCCTCTCGGAGCGTTCGGCATAATGGCCGCGAGCGTCATAGGCATACTTACGCTTTTGCACGGTGCGGGCATATTCATTCCTGCGTTTCTTTGGTCGGCTAATTTAATTCCGTCGGTTGACCCTTCTGCATACAGGCTTGTATTCTGGGGGCTTGGCCATTCATCTCAGCAGATTAACGTCTGCGCCATGGTAACGGTGTGGTATTTGACCGTCGCGTTCGTGGTCGGCGGCAAACCGGTAAACGAGAAGCTCTCAAGGACGGCGTTTGTCCTGTACATACTCTTTATCAACCTTGCCTCGGAACACCACTTGCTTGTCGACCCGGTGCTTTCCACGTGGCACAAGATTGTAAACACCAGCTACATGATGCACCTTGCCGTGCTTGCCAGCATGATCCACGCCTTCGCTATACCGGCTTCCATAGAAGTGGCGCTTAGAAAACAGGGGCACACAAGAGGGCTTTTCGAGTGGCTTAAAAAAGCGCCGTGGGGCCATCCGGCTTTTTCGGCAATGGCAATATCAATACTCCTCTTCGGTTTTCTCGGCGGTATAACCGGCGTCATATTCGGCACGGAGCAGTTCGCCATCATACGCCACAATACCTTCACCATAACAGGCCACTTCCATGGCACGGTGGTTGCCGGTACGACGGTGGCGTTCATGGGCTTTACGTACCTTATAATACCCTACATATTCAAAAGACAGCTAATATGGAAGGGGTTTGCTTCGATACAGCCGTACCTTTACGGCCTTGGCGTGGCGCTTCTTTCCATAGGCATGATGAGCGCCGGCACGTTCGGCGTGCCGAGAAGGCATTACGACATAACCTTCTCAGGGTCAATATTTAATCATACGTTCGACCCTACGGTTGACATATTCCTGAGCCTTATGGGCATAGGCGCTATTTTGGCCGTTACCGGAGGCGTGCTTTACATTCTCATCGGCTTTGGCTCGATAATATGGGGTAAGCAGGTGGAGTAGCAACATCTGGTTGCGGGCGGTTTTCAAGGCGGGGCCGGTATCACGAAGGCCCCGCCTTTTTTTTACGCGCGCGGTGTGATAAAAATCATACTACGCAAAGCTGACCGCTGGTATTATAAAATGCAGGTGAATGGTGAAGATTGTTCATATAATCGCGTTTGCAGTTCTGTTTCTCGTTACGCTTGCCGGCGTTTTGCCGCGCGTCGCGGCCGGCGCTAACATTGACACGGAGGCCATGAGGCAGGCGGTTGAGGCCGCGGCCAAGGCCGAAGGCGCGTCTGCCGGAGATTTTGAACTTATTGACCAAGACGGCTCGCGCTTTAAACTCAGCGATTATTTTAAAGACGGCAAGCCCCTTGCCGTAAGTTTCGTGTATGCCACCTGCCCGGAAGTCTGCCCGGCCATTACAGCCGAGTTTGTCAAGGCCGTAACTGACGCCCGTTTTAAATACGGCAATAAAATTAACGCGCTTGTAATAAGCTTTGACCCTGGCCGGGATACGCCGAAGAAGATGAAAGAGTACGGCCTTCGCTACACGAATAACTTCGGCTCTTTCAGGTTCGCAACCGGAGACGGCGAGACGGTCAAACGCCTTGCCGAAAGGTTCGGCTTTTTCTACAGCGACAGGGGCGACGGCACCTTTGACCATATAGACATGGTAACGGTAGTTAAAGCCGACGGTTCCATATACAAGCAGGTTTATAGTATGCGTTCAGGCGGGGCAGGCCTAAGCGACAGGCTTGGCGAGCTTGCCGCGGGACGCCCGGTGGTGTCCGGCTCCGCGACAATAGTCGAGAAGATAAAATTCTTCTGCTACAAGTACGACCCGTACACCAACAGATACGTCATAGATTACCCCGTGATTTTAAGCGTATTTCTTCAATCTGTTGTTATAGGCGCTATAATATTCGCGGTTTGGGGCAACAGGATGAAAAGGTTTTTTGTGAGGCGGTTTTCTAAAAGCGATAAAGGCAAAAACTGATAGGTTGTTGTCTGGGCATGTTGTTCAAAAAGCTCCAGATGTGAGGCGGCGAGGAGAGAGTAACGAGGCGCACTTTATGTGCGTCGCAGTTACGAGTGACGAAGACAACGAAGCAGACGGGGCTTTTTCAACAGCCTGCTGAGAAAACTGCGAGGACAATGTTAATGGACGCTAAAAGAGAATTCAAGGGGCCGGGCCCGCTTGAGAAAGCGTGGCTCTGGATGGAAGCAATATTTAACGGCGCCGCCGCGGCGCCGCACAACCCGTTTAATTATCTTGGGGCCGTGTGCATATTATTCATGTGGATAATACTGGCAACCGGTTTTTATATCTTTATATTTTACAGTATCTCGGCTAAAGAAGCGTATCCGTCCGTTGAGGCAATAACGCATGGCCAGTGGTACGCGGGCGGAATAATGAGAAGCCTTCACAGGTACGCCTCCGACGGCCTTGTCATAGCAATGGCGCTTCACGGCCTCAAGTGCTGGGTGCTTGACAGGTACAAGCACTGGAGAAAGGTGGCGTGGGTTTCCGGCGTAATAATAGCGTGGGTGGTTATAGCCGGAGGCGTATTCGGCTACTGGATGGTCTGGGACGAGCGCGCGAAGATTATAGCCGAGTTGTCGTCCCGGTTGTTTGAAGCCGTGCCCATATTCGGCCTGCCGCTAAGCCTGAACTTCGCGCGTGTTGAAAATCTGACTAACCAGCTTTTCTACATAATACTTTTCGTGCATTTTTCGACCTCGGTTGTGCTGTTTCTGCTTATTATGATTCATATAAGCAGGATAACTAAGTCAATTGTCACGCCGCCAAAGGTCGTAATTTACGCTTTGGCGATCGCATTGCTTATTCTTTCAATCATAAAACCGGCGGTAAGCGGCGCGCCAGCCGATTTGAAGGCCCTTACGCAGGAAGTTCCTTTTGACTGGTTCTACCTGTTTATCTTCCCTTTGCTTAAGTATCTTTCCGCAAGGGAGGTCTGGGCGGCTATAATCGCCCTTACGGCTGTTGTTATCGTTGTGCCGTGGCTTACGTGGGGCAGGGGCGCGAGGAGAAACCCATCCGCCACGGTTACAGTTGAAAACTGCGTGGGTTGCGAACTTTGTCAGGAGGACTGCCCGTATCAGGCGATACAAATGCGAAAGAGGACGGACGGCGCGCCTTACGAGCTTACCGCGGTTGTTACGGCCAACAGGTGCGCGAGTTGCGGCATATGCGCCGGAGCCTGCGATTATAACGCCATTAATCTGCCGGATATGACCGAAGCAGATGTAAAGGAAAATATAAGAAAAGCCTCGATGTCCGCGAAGGCCGGCTCCGTCAAAGGCGTTAGCACGGTGGTTTTTCTTTGCGCCAAGTCCGTAAACCTTGAGAGCGATATTGAAGGCAACAGAATTAAAGGCTTTGACAACGCTGTTGCCGTAACGCTTCCGTGTATCGGCATGCTTCAGCCTTCGATGCTCTCGATTCCGTTTGAAGAGGGTATTGACGGCGTTTTCGTTTCCGCGTGCAGTCCCGGTGACTGCCAGTACAGAACGGGTGACATATGGTTTGGCCAGCGCCTTACCGGCCTAAGACCGCCGATTGTAAAAAAGTCAATTGACAGGGCGCGCGTCAAGGCCGTCTATCTTTCATCGGTAGAAAAAGCCGGGTTCAGGCAAGGCCTTGCTGATTTTCTTTCAAGCCTGACTAAAAGGGAGGGCTAAAAAAATGGGCACTTTTGTTAAGGAAATTATAGCGTTCCTTGTTTTTGCCCTGCCGCTTGTTTTCTTGTATTTATCAGGAAGAAAAAAAGGCGATGAAAAGGCTGTTTCATCCAAATCGAATACAATAAAGTACGCGGTGATAATGGCTTTTGTTTTCGCGGTTCTTTCAGTGCCGGTATATTTTCATTCAGCCGAGTCTTATGTTTTTTACACTAAGCAAGACGCGTCCGTGAAGATTGCCTTCAAGCACAGCGGCAAAAGGGTGGTTGATTGCGATGAAAGGGATGTAATTAAGAAGGAAGGCGAGCGCTACAGACAGTCTTTAAAAGAGGCGTCGCGGGCCAAGATGAGCATAGAAAAGCTCTCCGGTTGCCCCCGTGAGCGGCACCCGGTGGTTGTTGCCGTCCATATAGACGGCGTAAAGGTGCTTGACAAAGCCTACGCGCCAACGGGCTTCAAAAAAGACCTTGCTTCATATATATCGGAAGAGTTTTTAACGGCGCCGGGCGTTCACAGGATTTCTGCAACGCTTACTGACAGCGGTAAAACCACGGAGCCTGATTATAGCCTTGATCAAACAGTTGAAATAAAACCTGCGGAAATTAAGCTTATCAGGTTTGAAGATACGCAAAATAAGCTGGTGTTGGAATAATAACGGTTTCATGTTTTTATGCCCCGCGGCAATAGGCGCGGGGCATTTTTTTGCCGTTTCCATTCAAAGATAGCTACAACCGCTTAAAAGCGCAATTCATGAGCAAATAAAAAAACTTGTAAAAATCGGCAGTTTGCCTTATTATTTGTTGCATTTTTCTACTTCAAGGGGCATTGCCTTTTTACTGGTTTTGTATCTGCGTATATTCAGCCGCCATTAAGACAGCCGGCGGCGCAGGTTTACACGCGCTTTTACGGCATCAAAAGACCAAAAAAGAGCGCTCGCGGGTTTTTTTGTTAAACCGGCCTTCTTGGTATTTTTGTTGCAAGCAAATATTGAATTAACTATAATAAAGCAGTTGCGTATGCCGGTTGAGTAGTGTTTTTTGGCTATCCATGCGGCACAGTGCGAGGGTGGCGGAACTGGCAGACGCGCCAGACTTAGGATCTGGTGGGCAACCATGGGGGTTCGATTCCCCCCTCTCGCACCAATAAGGAATCGAACGGCGCTGTCGCGCCGAGCAGAGCGAGGAAAAGGCCTTTCGGGAGAAAGGCCGTAAGCGAAAGCGCGTGGCGCCGGAGCGAAACT
>SCQA01000038.1 GCA_004298725.1 bacterium | reverse complement strand
ACGCGGGTTATTGCCGCTGTCAATGACGTCTTGCCGTGGTCAACGTGGCCTATCGTGCCTACGTTGATATGCGGCTTTACTCTCTCGAATTTCGCCTTGCTCATGTACGTGTCCTCCGGTTTTTGAAAGCCTTATAGCGTTATCCAAGACAGCCCGGGCTGTCTTACTTCCCTTGCACCTTGGCGGTAAGCACCTCTGTTACTGATGCCGGAACCTGCTCGTAGTGCGAAAATTGCATGGTAAATGAAGCCCTGCCCTGCGTCATCGACCTTAAATCAGTTGAATAACCGAACATATTGGCAAGCGGCAAGTTGGAATCTACGACCTGAAAGCCGCCCCTTGAATCCATGCCGAGGATTCTTCCTCTTCTGGAGTTGAGGTTGCCTATGACGTCTCCCATGAACTGCTCCGGGGTTACGACCTCAACGGACATAATAGGCTCAAGAAGTATCGGGTTTGCGTTCCTCATTGCGTCTTTAAAAGCCATTGAACCGGCTATTTTGAACGCCATTTCAGATGAGTCAACGTCATGATATGATCCGTCATAAAGCGTTATCTTAACATCAACTACCGGATACCCGGCCATAATGCCTGTATCGGTTGCTTCCTTTATCCCTTTCTCAACCGGCGCTATAAATTCCTTAGGTATTGAGCCGCCGACGACTTTATTTACGAACTCAAAGCCCTTGCCTGTTTCATTCGGCTCAAGCTCTATGTAAACATGGCCGTACTGGCCGCGTCCGCCCGTCTGTCTGATGTACTTGCCTTCTGCCTTTGCCTTTTTAGTTACCGTCTCTTTATACGCGACCTGAGGCTTGCCTACGTTGGCCTCGACTTTAAATTCGCGAAGAAGCCTGTCAACTATAATTTCAAGGTGAAGCTCGCCCATGCCGGATATAATCGTCTGGCCTGTCTCTTCATCCGTGCGAACGCGGAAAGAAGGATCTTCTGTTGCTAATTTTTGAAGGGATATGCCAAGCCTTTCCTGATCCGCCTTTGTTTTAGGCTCAATGGCTATGGACATGACAGGCTCTGGAAATACCATTTTTTCAAGCACTATCTGCTTATCAAGGTCACATATGGTGTCGCCGGTTATAGTATATTTCATGCCAACGGCGGCGGCAATGTCGCCCGCGTGGACTTCTTTAACTTCTTCGCGCTTGTTGGCGTGCATTTTAACTATACGGCCTATGCGCTCTCTCTGGCTCTTAGTGGAGTTGTAAACGTATGAACCGGCGGACACACTGCCTGAATAAACCCTGAAAAACGTAAGCTGGCCTACAAAAGGGTCTGTCATTATCTTGAATGCTAACGCGGCTAACGGCGCATCGTCCTTTGCTTCACGCGTGTCTGCGGCGTCTGTATCAGGGTTTGTACCCGTAACCGGCGGTATGTCCATAGGAGACGGAAGATAATCTACGACCGCGTCAAGAAGAAACTGTACGCCTTTGTTCTTAAAGGACGAACCGCAAAAGACCGGCGTAATGCCCATTTCAATGGTACCTTTTCTAATGGCCTTTGCAAGCTCTTCCTTGGTTGCTTCGCCGCCGTTTAAATATTTTTCCATCAGATTTTCGTCAAAATCAGCGGCCGCCTCGACAAGCTTGTCTCTGTATTCCTTAACCTGCTCTTTCATGTCGGCTGGTATGTCAATTATTCTATATTTCGCGCCAAGAGTGTCTTCATCCCATACAATGCCTTTTTCAATGACAAGATCAACAATGCCCTTAAACGTCTCTTCTTTTCCAATGGGAAGTTGTAACACAACAGCCCTTGTTTTAAGTCTGTCAAGCATCATGCCTACGACCCTGAAAAAATCCGCGCCGACACGGTCCATTTTATTAATGAAAGCTATACGGGGAACCTTATACTTGTTTGCCTGACGCCAGACCGTCTCGCTTTGAGGCTCTACGCCGCCGACCGAGCAAAAAACAGCCACCGCGCCGTCAAGCACGCGGAGAGACCTTTCAACTTCGATTGTGAAGTCAACGTGGCCGGGTGTATCAATGATATTTATGAGGTTATCGCGCCAACTGCAGGTGGTTGCGGCGGAGGTGATCGTGATGCCTCGCTCTTTTTCCTGCTCCATCCAGTCCATTACGGCTGTTCCGTCATGGACCTCGCCTATCTTGTATGTAACGCCGGTATAATAAAGTATGCGCTCCGTAGTCGTGGTTTTGCCAGCGTCTATGTGAGCCATTATGCCGATATTGCGATGTTTTTCTATGGGTACCGTGCGTGCCAATTCCGTTTCCTTTTAAGCTGGCGCATAAATCCGCCGTGTCTGTCAATCTGCCGTAATGCGAAGCGTCTTTTTGCAAAAGACCTCCTCAGCATCAAGCTTTCTTAACTAATTTACTTTCAGCCGCCCTACCATCTGTAATGCGCGAAAGCTTTGTTTGCCTCGGCCATCTTATGTACTTCGTCTTTTTTCTTGACCGAGCCGCCCTTGCCGCTTGATGCGTCCATGATTTCAGCGGCAAGCTTCTCAACCATTGACTTTTCGCCGCGAGCGCCTGAGTAATTCACAAGCCATCTGAGCGCAAGGGCAAGCTTCCTTTCAGGCCTTACTTCCACTGGCACCTGATAAGTCGCGCCGCCGACTCTTCTTGACTTCACCTCAACGGCCGGCTTTATGTTGTCAAGGGCCTTCTTGAATATCTTTAAAGGCTCTGTCTTTGTCTTTTCGCCGACAACGTCAAACGCGCCGTACAGAACGCCCTCAGCCTTGCTTCTCTTGCCGTCAGAGGTAAGCCTATTGATAAGCTTAGCTATTACCTTGTCGTTGTACTTCGGGTCCGGAAGAACGTCTCTTTTGGGTACAGTTCCCTTACGGGGCATATCCTAACTCCGCTACTGATGGATTCTTACGAGGGCCTTACTTCGGCCTCTTGGCTCCGTACTTGGAGCGCGCCTGCTTTCTGTCCTGCACGCCCATTGTGTCAAGCGTGCCTCTTATAATATGATACCTTACGCCGGGAAGGTCTTTCACCTTGCCGCCTCTTATCATAACAACCGAATGCTCCTGAAGGTTATGCCCTACGCCCGGAATATACGAAGTAACCTCTATTCCGTTGGTAAGCCTTACTCTCGCTACTTTTCTAAGCGCTGAGTTTGGTTTTTTCGGGGTAGTTGTGTAAACCCTGACGCATACGCCTCTTTTTTGAGGGCAACTGTCAAGCGCCGGCGAAGACGTTTTTACTCTGACCTTTTTTCTGCCTTTGCGCACTAATTGATTGACTGTCGGCATAACTTCCCTTTTTCCTTGAGCTTTTCAGTGTTCCTAGCGGCTATTTAAGGCCGTAAAACACTTATTTAATGTCTATACGCCAGCAGATGCGATTGCTATATGGCGTAAAGTCTTATAAAATACCAGCTTTCAAATTCCTTGTCAACAACTAATTTGATAAATTCAGAGGTTTTTTGAAAAACTTTCCCGCAATACTAATGATAAGCGGCAAATCAAGCGTGATTAGCAAAAAAAATACCCTCTATCCACAGGCCAATACGGACTTATTTTCCATTCACCATTCACTATCCGCTAACCCCTGCCTTTAAGAAGCCGCCGCATCCGCAGAAACATCTTCTTCCGATTCAGTTTCGTCAGATACAGGCGCTGTGGCCTGAACATTCGTATACCTTCTGAAACCTGAACCAGCCGGTATCAGGCGTCCCATTATAACGTTCTCTTTAAGGCCGCGCAGATAGTCAATCTTACCTTCAACGGCCGCACCGGTAAGAACCTTTGTCGTCTCCTGGAACGAAGCCGCCGATATGAAGCTCTCGGTTGAAAGCGACGCCTTGGTTATGCCCTGTAACTGAGGCTCGGCAACCGCCGGTTGCTTGCCCTTGCCAAGCACGCGTTCGTTCTCTTCCTCAAAAACGTAGCGTTCAACCTGCTCGCCTATCAAGAGGTTAGTCTCGCCCGGATCTTTTATCTTCACCTTGCGGAGCATCTGCCTGACGATGGTTTCTATGTGTTTGTCGTTTATCTTGACGCCCTGAAGCCTGTAAACTTCCTGCACCTCATCAACAAGGTACTTCGCAAGTTCCTTTACGCCGAGCACCTTGAGTATGTCGTGCGGGTTCGCCGAACCGTCCATCAGCGGCTCTCCGGCACGGACGTGGTCGCCTTCGCGCACGCTTATATGCTTGCCTTTGAGTATGAGGTACTCTTTAGGCTCGCCCGTTTCAGGCGTAATCACAACCTTTCTCTTGCCCTTGGTGTCCTTGCCGAAAGAGACAACGCCGTCTATTTCGCTTATCACGGCGCACTCCTTGGGCTTTCTTGCTTCAAAGAGTTCCGCGACCCTCGGGAGACCGCCTGTGATGTCTTTTGTCTTGGTGGTTTCTCTTGGTATTTTGGCTATGAGGTCTCCGGCCTTAACCGCGTCTCCCTCGTTAATTGTAAGAATCGCGCCTACAGGCAGAAGATACCGCGCCTCTATGCTCGTGCCGGCGACTTTTCTCGTCTTGCCGGACTCGTCTTTTATTGAAACGCGCGGCCTTAAATCCGCCTCTCTGTACGTGACGATAACCTTGCTGGACATGCCGGTAACTTCGTCCACCTGCTCCTTCATAGTCTTGCCGTCTTCGATGTCGCCAAAGCGCACCGTACCGGTGACCTCGGTAATAATCGGAATGGTGTACGGGTCCCATTCGGCAATAACCACGCCTGCGGCAACC
>SCQA01000003.1 GCA_004298725.1 bacterium | reverse complement strand
TGCGGTTAAGCTCCGGCAGGCCGTAAACGGCCTTTTCAAGAAGCTCCGGCGCCTTGTGCACGCCGTACCACTCGGTATAAGTGTTTTCATCCGTCAAACGGAAGTCCGCGCTGAGGTCAATGACCTTCGCGCTGGAGTCTAATATTTCAGGCACGACTTCTTGCGATGCCCCATGCGGCAGGGCGCAGAATACAACGTCCGCTCGGGTGCTTTTATATTGTGCCGGATCGCTGAAACAGAGGTTGCCGTAATAACCCTTTAGAAAAGGAAAAGCGGCCCCGATGCCCTGGCCTTTATATTGCCTTGAGGTAGCTTTTACGACTTCGGCTGAAGGGTGGTTCGCGAGTATCCTTAAAAGCTCAAGCCCTGTGTAGCCGCTTGCGCCGAGTATGGCTATTTTAAGCATATAAGCTCCTTAAAAATACGGCGTTAAAATTTCTTTGGCTCTTTGATTAGTAGCAGACGCATAAATGGGTTTAACATAAAACCGTCTTTTTGCCAATAGGCAAATAAACACGCCTTAATTGCACAAAAATGGCGGGCAAGTGCCCAACCTACGCCGAACTGCTATTTTTCTTTGAATAGCGCAAAGCCCGCTTATTGAAAAATAAAAAAAGGGAAGGCCGAAGGCCTTCCCTTTGAGGATTGCGAGCGTATGATCCTGATTTACCTCTTGGAGAACTGGAACCTCTTTCTCGCGCCTTTCTGACCGTACTTCTTTCTTTCCTTCATTCTCGGGTCGCGTGTCAAAAGCCCCGCCTTTTTAAGCACCTGCCTGTGCGTAGGGTCAATGTGCAAAAGCGCCCTTGCGACTCCGTGCCTTACCGCCCCGGCTTGTCCGCTTATGCCGCCGCCCGCCACGTTGGCGGAGACGTCGAATTTACCCGCTGTGTTGGTTACGTCAAAAGGCTGTTTGATTATCATCAGCAAAGTTTCTCTTGCGAAGAACTGAGCCGACGGTTTGTCGTTTACGGTTATTTGACCGGCGCCGGGCGTCAGCCTTACCCTTGCAACCGATGTTTTTCTTCTGCCTACCGCGCTGATAACTTCTGCCGCCATGTGAAACTCCTGTATAAGATATTGTTTTAAGCGTTTTTCTTACAGCCCGGCAAGGGGCTTAGGCAATTGAGCTTTGTGCGGATGCTCGTTACCGGTGTAAACCTTTAGCTTCTTAAATAAGTCTCTGCCAAGTCTGTCCTTGGGCAACATGCCCCACACGGCCTTTTTCAAGGCTTCTTCAGGTTTTTCCGCGAGAACTTTACTAAGCGGTATGGACTTGAGGCCGTTCGGGTACTGTGTGTGGTGATAGTATATCTTGTCAGTTAATTTAGCGCCGGTAAACCCGATTTTTTCGGCGTTCACAACCACTACGAAGTCTCCGGTGTCAATGTGAGGCGTGAAGTCGGGTTTATGTTTGCCGCGCAGTATGGCGGCTATCTTTGAGGCTATCCTGCCAAGGGTCTTGCCCTCGGCGTCAACAAGGAACCAGTTTTTTTCGTGCATTTCTACTTTTGGAAGGTATGTCTTCATTTGTAATACTCCAAACTTATTTTGAACTGTAAAATTTATGATATTTCGACGGCATTGTCAAGTAAATTATCTTTTCCAAATAAAGGGTGCCTCTAAAAATTGCCCTTTTTCCCGATATCTTTGTTAGGACGAAATAAAAATACTCACATATTCGCATATATGCTCCGCTTTTTATTTCGCCCTGCCTCGACCTCGGAAAAAATTTCTAATTTTTAGAGAAACCCTAAAGTTATTAAAATAATCAGCCGCAGATAATTTTCCGGCGGTTTACCGAGCGGACATGGCGCGTAACTTACCCTTGCCCGTAACGTGCCAGTGTTAACTCAACTAACTGTGGTTTGCCGCAGGGTTTAAGAGTGCGCCGCGCGTTAAATTTAAAACGGCACGTCTTCCATGTCGGATGGCGGCGCTTCAGCGGGCGGCTCTTCAGAAGAGGACGATGGGGCCGCGGCTCCGCTGTCTTTGTGCCCGAGCATTTGCATGGTGGTGGCGACTATTTCGGTTGTGTAGCGCTTTACGCCGGCTTTGTCGTCCCACGCGCGCGTTTGAATTCTGCCTTCTATGTAAATTTGCTTGCCTTTTGAGAGGTATTGACCGCATATTTCGGCAAGTTTGTCAAAGACAACCACTTTGTGCCATTCGGTCTTTTCCTGAAGCTTGCCTTCTTTATCTTTTTTCTTTTCAGTTGTGGCAAGTGAAAAGTTGCATACGGCCAAGCCGCCCGGCGTATAGCGCATTTCAGGGTCTTTGCCGAGGTTGCCTACAAGTATTACTTTGTTTATTCCGGCCATAACGGCTCCTTATTTGTTTAAAAATTAACAAGACAATATATATGCTCATTGCGTTTGCAGACATAATAATTTACCAGCCCTGTAGTTAAAGTCAAGCTGTTCTTTTAGCAGGAGACAGGCTTCTTTGAATTTCAAGTTTCGTCGAGTGCTTCAATTAGTACGGTTAAAATTGACTTCCTGTCTTTAAAAAAGTAAAATTCAATGCAATATCAGGCTTACTAAAGGCGTACCGGCTTTTTCAGGCGCGCCGGCGCAGTTGACAGGGAGTTTATAAATGCTTTTAAGCACGTTTTTTGTCTGGACGCTTGGCCTTGCCGTAACAGCTTTTACCGTATTTTTATTGTCCGCAAGTTATTTGACCGACCCTTCCGGCAACAGGGCGCATTATATGATTACCCTATGGGCAAAGGCTATGCTTGTATTTGCCGGAGTGCGCGTAACTATCAAAGGCCGGGAGAATCTGCCGTCGGGCGTGCCGCTGATAATCCTTTCAAATCATCGCGGCGCGTTTGATATACCCGTGCTTCAGGCAAGCCTGCCCGTGCAGTTTCGCTGGGTGGCGAAGAAGAGCCTTTTCAGCGTGCCGCTTATCGGCTGGGCCATGTCCTTCGCGCGCTATATTCCGGTTGACAGGGAGCAGGGAAGCAAGGCGTACCGGAGCCTTAAAAAGGCCTCAGGTAACATAAAAGCCGGAACGTCGGTGCTTATATTCCCCGAAGGCACAAGAAATCACAACGAGGGGCTTTTGCCGTTTAAAAGAGGCGCGTTTCTTCTTGCGGCAATGTGCAAAAACGCTTACATAGTGCCGGTTGCGGTAAGCGGCACAACGGGTATAATGAAAAGGGGCGGGTTTTTTATAAGGCCCTCAAACGTAACCGTGACAATAGGCAAGCCCTTTGCCGCTACCGGCGACGCGGACGAGCTTTCTGAAGCGGCAAAAACTGCTATTCTAAATATGTTGCCGGCTTGAACGGGTGTCATTCGCTTTAGTGTAGGCAAATGTAAATAATGAGTGCCTCTGAAAATTAGAAATTTTTTTCTGAGGTCGAGACAGTGCGAAAATAAAAAGCGGAGCATGCATGTAAATATGCGAGCATTTTTATTTTCGCCTAACAAAGAGATCAGGAAAAATAGCAATTTTTAGAGGTAGTCTAACATTCGTTCCATCAAAATTCTCCGGTATTTTTGGCGGATAAATTGAAACGGTTTAGTGAAAAGGAGGCAGTTTGCCAGAATCAAAGCTAAGGCTTATTCCGCTTGGCGGACTTGGAGAGATAGGGCTTAACATGATGGTGGCCGAATACGAAGACGCCATTATAGTTATAGACTGCGGCTTGATGTTTCCTGAGGACTATATGCTCGGCATTGACATAGTCATACCGGATATAACCTATCTTAAAAAGAATAAGGACAAGGTAAGGGCCTTTATAATCACCCACGGGCATGAAGACCACACAGGCGCCATTCCGTTCGTGCTTCGCGAGATAAACGCCCCGATATACGCGACTACTCTTACCGCGGGGCTTATCGAAGAAAAGCTGAAAGAGTTTGATATGCACAAGTCGGTAACTTTTGAAATCGTAAAGCCCAGAGATAAGGTTACCATAGGGCCTTTTTGCGTTGAATTTATCCGCGTGTGCCATTCGATAGCCGACGGTTGCGCCGTGGCGATAACCACGCCAGCCGGAGTTTTTATTCACACGGGCGACTTCAAGCTCGACCAGACGCCGGTTGACGGCGAGGTGACCGACTACGCGCGTTTTTCTGAGTACGGAGAGCGCGGCGTACTCGCGCTTCTTTCGGATTCCACAAACGTGGAAAAGGAAGGGTATTCCCTTTCGGAAAGGGAGATAGGCAAAAACTTCGAGGAGATATTCAGAAGCAGACCGGGCAGGATAATAGTGGCGGCGTTTTCATCGAACATACACCGCATACAGCAGGTGTTGGAGGCGGCTGATAAATTCGGCAGAAAAGTAGCGCTTAACGGAAAAAGCATGCTCGCCAATTGCAGAATCGCGCGCGCGCTTGGTTATTTGAAAGCGCCTGACGGCCTCATCGTCGACTTAAAGGAACTCGACTCGCTTCCGGCGCAAAGGACGGTTCTGCTGACTACCGGCTCGCAGGGCGAGCCTATGAGCGCGCTTACCCGCATGGCAATGGACAACCATAAGCAGATAAAAGTCGTCAAGGGCGACACGGTTATTTTGTCTTCAAAGTTCATTCCCGGGCACGAAAAGGCCATAAGCACCATGATGAACCACCTTTACAGGCGCGGCGCGGACGTGATTTACGAAAAAGTCTCCGAGGTGCATGTGTCTGGCCACGCAAGTCAGGAAGAGCTTAAGATAATGCTTAACATGGTAAGACCCCGCTACTTTATGCCGGTGCATGGCGAGTACAGGCACCTTGTTCTGCACGCGCGCCTTGCTGAAAAGACGGGTATTCCGAAGGAGAACTGTTTTGTCGTGGAAGACGGCGACGTAATGGAATTTTCCACCGTCTCCGGCGCCGCGTTTGGCGGCAGGATAGAGGCGGGCAAGGTAATGGTTGACGGCAAAGGAGCCGGGGACGTCGAATCGATAGTGTTAAAAGACAGAAGGCATTTGTCGCAGGACGGCATGGTGCTTGCCGTGGTCGGGCTTAACGAAAAGACCGGCGAGGTTATCTACGGCCCGGACATCATCACGCGCGGCCTTATATTTGAAGCAGAGGGAGCCGGCCTTATTGACGGCGCCAAAGAGGCGGTGATAGAGGCGCTTGGCGGCTTGAACGCCGAGGCCAAGACGGAAACGCTTGAGGTAAAAGAAGAAATAAGAAAGGCTTTAAGGCGCTTTTTCAACAAACGGCTTGAAAGAAGGCCGGTGATTTTGCCTGTTATAATGGAAATATAGACAGTGGCCAACAAGGACGGCAATAAGAAGTCAAAGGTTTTTTTTACGGATCTTCGCGCAAGCGTCAGAAGAAACCTCTTTGACAAGCTTGACGATCTGCTCGACGCCGTTGCCCTTAAAGAGCGGTTTGGCAAAGGCAACCTTGTTGCCGTGAAGATGCACTTCGGCGAAAAGGGCAATACGTCCTTCATAAAGCCGGTCTTTGCGCGCAGGGTTGTTGACAGGATAAAGGAAACCGGCGCGCTTCCTTTCCTGACTGATACGAATACGCTCTACGTCGGTACTCGGGGCAACGCCGTCTCTCATATGCAGACCGCCGTGGAAAACGGTTTTGCTTACGCCGTGGTGAACGCGCCGCTTGTAATAGCCGACGGCCTTCGCGGCGAAGACTCTGTTAAGGTGAAGGTGGACGGCAGGCATTTTAAAGAGGCGTTCGTTGCTCACGCCGTTGCTAACGCGAGCGGCATTGTGGCGCTTACGCATTTTAAGTGCCACGAACTTACCGGTTTCGGCGGGGCCATAAAGAATGTCGGCATGGGGTGCGCAAGCAGGGAGGGCAAGTTATCTCAGCACTCCGGCTCCGCGCCCGTGGTTTACGCGGACGGGTGCGTTGCCTGCGGCGAGTGCGCGCTTGTCTGCCCCGCTGGCGCGATAGACATAGGCAAAGTGGCCGTGATACGGGACAATTTATGCATAGGTTGCGGTCATTGCATTGCCGCTTGCCCTGAGGGGACTATACATGTAAGGTGGGATGAAACGTCGGCAAGGCTTCAGGAGAAGATGGCTGAATACGCCAAAGGCGCGCTTGCCGGAAAAGAGGCAAAGAGCGTATTTGTAAATTTCTTGACAGCCATATCTCCGTCGTGCGATTGTTACGGGCATAATGACGCGCCCATAGCGCCGGATATAGGCATACTTGCTTCAACCGACCCTGTTGCCATAGATCAAGCGTCCGCTGACCTTGTAAACGCCGGGGCGGGCTACAAAGAAAGCGCGTTGAAAAGCGGTCATGAAAAAGGCGGCGATAAGTTCAGGGGCGTGTACCCGGACGTTGACTGGGAGGTTCAGCTTGACGCGGCTGAGAGGCTTGGCCTCGGTAAAAGGCGTTACGTCTTTAAAAAGCTTTAATACGGGTTTTTATATTCGTGCGGCAGTTTTTTATTTAGCTTAGCATGCCGAGAAATACATTGTAAGGGTGCCTTTAAAAATTAGAAATTTTTTCTGATTTATTTCACCCTAACAAAGAGATCTGGAAAAAGAGCAATATTTAGATGTGCCCTTAAAAGACCACCCATCACGACGCTTTAATCCCATCACGGTTTAATCGAATGCCCGGTTTTGATTTGTCCTTTTATTTTTCTGGTATAATTATATTGCTCTTCTTTTCAGCAAGAGAGGACCAACCTTAATTTTCACGGATTTATTATGGCCATAAAGAAGATAGGCGAGCTCCTCGTGGAGTCCGGCCTTATAACGGCGGAGCAACTTGCCGACGCGCTTGAGGACGGACGCTCTCAGAAGGGCGTACGGCTTGGCGCCATTATCGTTAAAAAGGGCTACGCAACCGAGCTTGACATAGCCCAGACGCTCTCTTTTCAGCTGAACATTCCTTTTGTGGATATTGCGTCCGCGGTGCCGGAGCCTGAGAGCTTTACGCTTTTAAACGAAAAACTCGCCCAGAAGTATCTCATCTTTCCGTTAAGCCACGATAAGCGCGTAATTCGCCTTGCCATGACAGACCCTTTAAACCTTGACGCCATTGACGACGTGAAGTTCTCCACTGGGTTGCAGGCCCAGCCGTGCGTGGCAACGCCGACCGACGTCGGCGCCGCCATAAGCAGGTACTACCACTTGAACGAGCCTATAGAAGATTTAATGACCGACCTTAAGCAGGACAAGTTCGTCGAAGTGGTCGTGGAGGTTGACTCCAGCCGTGACATAGCCGGAGAGCTTAAAAAGAGCGCCGCGCCGCCGATTATCAAGATGGTTGATTCTATTATCATTCACGGCGTCGAGAACAGGGCAAGCGACATACATATTGAGCCGCAGGAGAGAAACGTCAAGTTGCGGCTTCGCGTGGACGGCATAATGCGCGAGACTATGCAACTGCCCAAGTGGGTGCAGGGGCCGATGGTGTCGCGCATAAAGATAATGTCAAAGATGGACATTTCAGAGAGAAGGATATCGCAGGACGGCAGGTTCAAGGTCAGGTTTTCCGACAAAAGCCTTGACATCAGGGTGTCAACGCTTCCCACTCAGTACGGTGAAACGGTCGTTATGAGAATACTTGACCCGAAGGCCGCCAAGCTTGACGTAAAAAACATCGGTTTATTGCCTGAGGACCTCGAAAGATTGCTTGATACCATTGAGAGGCCGCAAGGCGTGGTAATAGTAACCGGCCCCACCGGTTGCGGCAAGACGTCAACGCTTTATTCAATGCTCATGCATATAAAGAGCGAAAAGATAAATATCATAACCATTGAAGACCCTATCGAGTACGAGCTTAAGGACGTAAATCAGGTGGCGGTGAATGAAAAAGCCGGCCTTACGTTCTCCTACACGCTCCGCTCGGTTTTGCGGCAGGACCCGGACGTAATACTCGTCGGCGAGATGAGGGACCCTGAAACCGCGATTATAGCGCATCAGGCGTCGCTGACCGGACACCTTGTGTTTTCCACGCTTCACACCAACGACGCCGTTTCGTCTATTTTGCGTCTTAAGAATATGGGCGTGCCGCCGTATATGGTCGCTTCCGCGCTAAACGGAATTGTAGCGCTGAGGCTTGTAAGGAAGATATGCCCGGATTGCAAAGAAACTTACAGGCCCACTGCCGCTGAGCTTAAAAAAGCGGGCGTTAACTGGTCAACGTCAAAAAAGCTCTTCCGCGGGGCCGGTTGCCAGCGTTGCGGAGACGCGGGCTATTCAGGCAGAGTCGGTATTTTTGAAGTGTTACCGGTTAATAATAAAATTAAGGCTCTTATAGCCGCCGACGTTCCTGAACAGGAACTCTTAGCGGCCGTAATTGACGCAGGCATGACGCCTTTGCATATTGACGGGCTGAAGAAGGTCTCTTCCGGCATAACGACGCTTGAGGAACTTACAAGGGTTATATATTTGTCAAAGGGCGAAGAAGAAGAGCAAATGGAGGTTTTAGAAGAGTTGTGCCAGCAGTGCGCTAAACCAAGACAGCCGGGCTGGTCGGTCTGCCCGTATTGCGCCACAAAATTTATTGATGAAAAAGATAGAATTCCGCAGTTACCCTCTGTTTAATCAACCGCGATAATATACCCGCGTAGTCAATGAACGTGAAGAATCGCTCGCCCCTGCCATACGGCAAGAAAAATATGATATTTTTTTGACGCCGCTTAGAATTAACCCAGTCATATAATCCGTAGAAAACTCTTTACCGGCTTACTGTTTAAGGGTATAATAGTTCCATTAATTTGCTCCGTTATTGTATTTGCGCAACGCGCGTTTGCGTGCGGGGGCAGGCGGTCGTTTGAAAAATGCTTACAAATAAAAAATATCTGTTAATTACCGCCGTGCTGTTTGTTCTTGCGGCTACAGCTTCCGTGGCTGAAGACTGGACAATGGATCCGGCGCCAGCCGACAGGTCTAAATTCCAGTACATTAGAAAGACCGGCGATTTCAAGTTAAATAAGTACGGCATGATAGACCCTGCCCCGGATGTAATTTCTCTTCAATTTCTTCCCAAGGACAACTATGGCTTTGTTGACTGGGGGGCGGCGATTAAAAAGAAGATAATAGCCCCGCGCGACTCAATCGACGCTCCGTTTGGAAAAATCAACGAAGCTGACGCGTCGTTTGACAAGGACGTGCTTATAAAGGCAAAGCTTGATTTTATGCCTGACGTGATATTTCCTCATTCCGCTCATAACGTGTGGCTTAAGTGTTCCGTCTGCCACCCGAAGATTTTTAAGATGAAGGCAGGGGGCAACGATATATCAATGGTCGCCATATGGCAGGGTAATTTTTGCGGCCGTTGCCACGACAGAGTAGCCTTTCCCATAAGAAATTGCTTTAAATGCCATTCCGTGGCTAAGGCTAAGGTTAAGAAGTAAGCCGGCCTCTCCAGCTACTTTGTCACATCAATCTAACGTGTTATCAGCCCGTGAGCATACAAAGCGAAGACCGCATAAATACCCTTAAAGAACGTTTTAAAAAGAACGGGTTTGACGGTTTTTCCGCTTGTGAAGCAGTTGAGCTTGTGCTTGCCTTTGGCAACGAGCGCGACAACGCGCCGCGCGTTGCCAAGCCGCTGATAGACGCTTTCGGGAGCTTAAGGGGCGTGCTTGACGCCTCGCCGGAGGAAATGGCAGAGGCCGGGCATATAAGCAAAGGCGCTGTTACTTTTATAAGGTTTATTAAAGAGGCCGCAGGCGAGTACCTGAGGCTTAGTATGATAGGCAAGAACGCCGTTCATCTTGGCAGACGCGAAGTTCTGGATTATCTGGAATTCACGCTCTCAGGCGAAAGGATTGAAAAGTTTCTCGCGGTTTACCTTGACTCGGGCGGATTTGTCATAACCGTTGAAACGCTTTTTGAAGGTACCATAAACCAAACCGCCGTTTACCCGAGAAGGGCCGTGGAGATGGCGTTTAAGCACGGCGCCGCTTCGCTTATAGTAGCGCATAATCATCCAAGCGGCGACTCTCAGCCGTCGGAGTCCGACAGGCTTTTAACGCAAGGCCTTGTGCTTGCCGGCCGGGCCGTTGACCTTGAAGTGATTGACCATGTAATTATAGGAAAAGGGAACCGCTTCAGCGCAAAAGAGGCCGGCTGGCTTGACAACTTATAAGTAGTTTTTAGCGTCGGTATACTTCCTTCAAAAGTTTCTTGTCTGATGTTTTCACTTCCCCTTGGCGTATTCAAGGCACTGCGACATAAGCGGGTGGGTTTTTTCGTTTATTGTTTCATTGAATTTTATGCCGACGGCAAAGTACCCTGCTATCTTCGCTTTCCATCTGACAGTGCCGGTTATTTCCTCTGTTTTTTTAAGCCTGCCTTTCTTGAGGTAGGTTATTTTTATGCGCGTCTTTTCTCCTTTTTTAAGCGGGCCTGTCGAGTAAAGGCAAACTCCGCTTTTGTGAATGTTGGTAACGGACGCGGGCATCCAGACGAGCGAGCCGTCCGGTTTAATCAGCACGTCCGCTAATAAGTGGCGGCGTATGAGTCTTCTTTTTTCAGGCATTCAGGTTCCCTCCATTTGCTTCGTTAACGTATTTTTTTTGCTACGAACCGGCGTGTTAGCCTGAACGCGGTTGAAAAACAGCGCCGGCACGATATTTATTAAAATACGTTCGTTGTTTCCGGTTGTAAAGAAGCCGACTCTCGCGGTCGGCCCGGTGCTGGTAGGTAAACTCTGAAGAGCGCGCCCTGGCCGACTTCGCTTTCAACGGTTATACAGCCGCCTATCTGCTTAACTATGCCGTACACGACGGATAGGCCGAGGCCTGTGCCCTTGCCCGGCTCTTTGGTGCTGAAAAACGGTTCGAATATGCGGGAGAGCAATTCTTTGTCCATGCCCGCGCCCGTATCGCTTACGCTCATGACCACATGCTTGCCGGGCTTGCACTCCGGCATATACGCGCACGCGGCTTCGTCAAGGTCAAGCTCCTGAGTTTTTATTGAGAGGGTGCCGCCGGCAAGCATAGCGTCGCGCGCGTTTACCGTCAGGTTGAGAATGATTTGCTCAATACTGCCTTCGTTTGTCCATATAGTCGAAATGCCCGGGTTAAGTTCCGTGATTACGGCGATATCGTCGCCGATGAGGCGTTTCAGCATGACGAGGATATTTTCTATTGTATCGTTTATGTTGACGTTGGCCGTCTCGGACGGGCGGCCTTTGCTGAAGAGCATAAGCTGGCGCGTGAGCTTGGAGGCATGTAGCACGGCCCCTATAATCTCGTTAAGCCTCGGCCATGACGGGTCGGTTCTTTCAGTGTCCTCGATTATAAGTTCGGCGTTGCCCCTTATGGCGTTCAGTATGTTGTTGAAGTCGTGCGCTATGCCGCCGGCAAGCCTTCCAACGGCCTCGATTTTCTGAGTTTGATTGAGGCGCGTTTGCGCCAAGGCTTTGTCTTTCTCGGCTTTTTTCCTCTCGGTGACGTCGCGTATGGTGCCGGTGAATTTTATTTCATTTTCAAAGGTAAAACTTGAAAGCACAAGTTCGATGGGAAAGCGCTCCTTGTTTTTTCTTAACCCTTCAAGTTCAAGCACCTTTCCCTGAATTTGGCTCTTGCCCGTGGAAAGGAAGCGCTTGAGGCCTTCGCTGTGGCGCTTTCTGTACTCGTCCGGCATCAGGCCGGAAAGCTCCGCTCCGGCAAGCTCGCTTTTTTCATAGCCGAATAATTTCTCGGCGCTCGGGTTGCAGTCAATGACCTTGTCGTCGGCGCTTGAAACTATTATGCCGTCAAAGGCGCTGTTATGCACAAGGCGGTAGTGGGTTTCACTGTCTACAATGGCCTTTTCCATCTGTTTTTTTTCGGTTATGTCGCTTCCGGCGTAGAGTATTCCGGTTATGGCGTTATTTTCAATAATCGGCGCGCTGTTCCAGAAAATGTCGCGCCGCGCGCCGGAGCCGGTAAGCACGGGGTTTTCAAAAGATTCTGACAAAACCGGCGTCAGGGTTGATGGTGAGCGCAGAGCCTCTATGGCCGTTTCCCATGTGCCTGACGGAGTAAAGGAATCAAACCAGTTTTTTCCTATAATAAAGTTTTCGCCGTAGCCAAGCACGGCGCAACCTTTTTTATTTATCAGGCTTACCCTTCCTGATAAATCAAGCACGACCATAAAGACTTCCGCGGTGTCAAGAAACCGTTGAGCCTTGTCGCGCTCTTTTATCAGCGCCTCTTCAACCTTTTTGCGCTCGGTTATGTGAATCAGCATCGGCCTGAAGAGAAGGAAGTACAGCACTGGAAAGAGAAGGATTACAAGAATCACGGGGTCAAGCATGGCGGCGGCAAGGGCCGGCAAAGGCCTTGCGTATAAAACCGCCATGACTATGGCTTCGGCTATGAATATCGCGGCGGCAACGGCGATAAAAAGCCTTGCCGGGGAAAGATATGTTTTGCTGAGTCTGCCGTTATTTGTTTTCATTTTGACGCTTTCAGGCGAAGCAACGCAATTGCATGCTTTTTATAGTATAGCCCTAAATTTAAGAAT
>SCQA01000037.1 GCA_004298725.1 bacterium | reverse complement strand
GTCCAAAAAAGTAGCAGGCGTTACCGCGGATTGTTTTATTTGCAATTCAAAATCGTCTTTTAATATTGCGCGGGGGGCCGCGGTAATTGCCGAAGGCCGCGAGTTTCGCTTGCAATTTTGCAAAACCTGCGGTCTTGGCAGGACAGAGCCTTTTCTTGATGAAATAGAGCTTGTGAAGATGTATTCAAACGTAACGTACCGCGAGGACGACGCAAAGCGGTTCCCGGCAGTTTTAGAGAAAGTCATAGCGTTTTTACGCAAAAGCAGGTGCCGGGCGGTGGAGCGTTTTTCCGGCGCCGGCGGTTTGGTCAAAGGCCGCGCAATTCTTGACGTTGGTTGCGGCAGGGGAGACTTTCTCCTCTTTATGGCCGGCAGGGGCTGGAAAACGGAAGGCCTTGAACTTGACAGCCGTGCCGAGGGCCGCGGAAAAAAGCTGGGGCTTTCGCTTAAAAGCGGCTCGCTTGAAAATATAAGGTATGACTCCGCCGTGTTTGACGTTGTTACCTTTTGGCACGTATTTGAGCATATTCGTAAACCGGTTGAAACGCTTGTCGAGTGTAAAAAAATTCTAAAGCCGGGCGGGCTTCTGGTTGTGGCCGTGCCGAACATCGGGAGCCTGCAGGCGATGGTGTCCGGCAAAAATTGGTTTCATTTCGACCCGCCGTATCATTTGTATCATTATTCAACGCGGAGCCTTTCTTTATTGCTTGAAAAGGCAGGTTTTGAGGTTAAAGGCGTCAGGCATTTTTCGTTTGAATATAATCCGTACGGCTGGCTTCAGAGCTTTTATAACATTATAGGCTTTAAGCATAACCTGCTTTATGATTTTTTAAGGTCAAGGGCTGAAAAAAACGCCGCTCTTTACGTCAATCTTCTCTTCATGGTTGTTTTAATGCCTGTTTTAGCGCCTCTGTCAATTGCGCTTTCCGCTTTGGAGGCTATATTCGGCATGGGCGGCACAATAGAGATATACGCCGTGAAAAGGTAAACAAATGACAATCAACAAACAAGTAATTAAGGAACACGGCCTGTCGGACGGCGAATACGCGAGGATAACGGCAATACTCGGCAGGGAGCCTAACCTTCTTGAACTCGGCATATTTTCGGTCATGTGGAGCGAGCATTGCTCGTATAAATCCTCAAGAATTCATCTCAGGAATTTTCCAACGAAAGGCCCTGCCGTAATTCAGGGGCCCGGAGAGAACGCCGGCGTAGTTGACATCGGCGGAGAGCTTGCCGTGGTTTTTAAAATGGAGTCGCACAATCATCCGTCTTTTATCGAGCCGTATCAGGGCGCGGCCACGGGCGTTGGCGGCATTTTAAGGGACGTATTCACAATGGGCGCGAGGCCGGTGGCCTCTCTTAATTCGCTCCGCTTCGGCTCGTTTGAAAATAAAAAAACCGCGCATCTTGTCGAGGGCGTTGCCGCGGGCATAGCCGGGTACGGCAACTGCATGGGCGTGCCTACCGTAGGAGGCGAGGTTTATTTCAACGACTGCTACAACGGCAACTGCCTTGTAAACGCCATGACAGTCGGGCTTCTTAAAAAAGACAAGATATTCAAAGGCAACGCCTCCGGAATCGGCAATCCGGTTATTTATGTCGGCTCAAAGACCGGAAGGGACGGCATACACGGCGCGACAATGGCGTCGGACGTATTCGGCGAAGGCGGCGAAGAGAGAAGGCCGACGGTGCAGGTAGGCGACCCGTTCGCGGAAAAACTTCTGCTTGAGGCGTGCCTTGAGCTTTTTAAAACGGATTATGTGGTGGGCATTCAGGATATGGGCGCGGCAGGGCTTACGTCGTCAAGCGTCGAGATGGCCTCAAGAGGGGGCATGGGCATGGAAATTGACATGGACCTTGTGCCAAGAAGGGAAGAAGGCATGAGCGCCTATGAAATTATGCTGTCGGAATCGCAGGAGAGGATGCTCCTTGTGGCAAAAAAAGGAGCTGAGGAGGAAGTTGAAAAGATATTCAGAAAATGGGACCTCGACGTAAGCGTCATCGGCCGCGTGGTTGAAGGCGGCTCCATTCAAATATTCGAGCACGGCAAGCTTACCGCTGAAATACCAGTAAAAGCGCTCACTGACGACGCGCCTCTTTACGACAGGCCGTCTAAACGGCCTGATTATCAGGACGAGCTTCAGCGGCTTGATATTACAACGGTGCCTCTTCCTAAAGACTTAAACGATACGCTGTTAAAACTTGTTTCTTCAGGCAATATCGCCAGCAAGGAATTCATATACCGCCAGTATGACCATATGGTCAGAACGGACACCGTGGTGCCGCCCGGGTCTGACGCGGCGATTGTCCGCATAAAAGGCACTGATAAGGCCATTGCCATGACGGTGGATTGCAATCCGGTTTATTGTTATCTCGACCCCTTCAGAGGCGGAGTAATCGCCGTTGCCGAGGCCGCGCGTAATCTCGCCGTAAGCGGCGCAAGCCCCCTTGCCCTGACGGATTGCCTTAACTTCGGTAACCCCGAGCGGCCTGAAGTAATGTGGCAGATTAAAGAGGCGATTGGCGGCATACGCGAGGCTTGCCTTGCGCTTGGCGTGCCGGTTATAGGCGGCAACGTAAGCCTTTATAACGAAACCTCGGGCAAGGCCATACACCCGACCCCGACAATAGGCATGGTCGGCCTGATTGACGACATGAAATACCGTGCCACGCAGTGGTTTAAAAACGCCGGGGACGATATTTTTATTATCGGCGCTATCGGCAAAGGCATCGGCGGCAGTGAATATCTGCGCGTAATTCACGGCTTGGAAAAAGGCGGCGCGCCTGATATTGACCTTGCAACCGAGAAGAAGGTTCAGGACGCTTGTCTCCATGCCATAAAGGCTGGTATAATAGTATCAGCGCACGACCTTTCCGAAGGCGGGCTTGCCGTCGGGATTACAGAGGCTTGTTTTAACCCGGAAAAACTTTTTGGGGCGAGCGTTGATTTTGAAATGGGCGATTTAAGGCCTGATGAATTACTCTTTGGCGAGGCGCAGTCGAGAATAATAGTGAGTGTAAACAAAAAAGACGTTAAACGGCTTGAGGAAATTTGCGTTGGCGCAGGTGCGGTTCTAAGGCGCATCGGCAAAGTGACCAAAGAGCCGCAACTTACAATAAACGGTTTTATTTCCGCCGATGTTTCAGTGCTGATTAGCGCGTGGAAAGAGACTTTACCGGCGTTTATTCATAACAGCAAGGCGGGTGTATGACGCACAGGGGTTCGGAAGAAATGACAGCCAGTGACAGAGCCAGAGCCGGAAATAGGGACGAATTTAAGGACGAATGCGGCGTATTCGGCATTTACGCGCACCCGGAGGCGGCCAACCTGACGTATCTCGGCCTGTACGCCCTTCAGCATCGCGGGCAGGAGAGCGCGGGCATAGTTTCGTCGGACAACGGAAAGCTTTATTCACAGAAAGGCATGGGCATAGTTGCCGACGTCTTTTCAGAAGACGTGCTTAAACGGCTGAACGGCTCATCCGCCATAGGGCATGTAAGGTATTCAACCACCGGCGAGTCGCATATTGAAAACGCGCAACCTTTTGTCATTGAGTATTCAAGAGGCTCTCTCGCGGTGGCTCATAACGGCAACCTTGTGAACGCGCAGTTTCTTCGCGCGGAGTTCGAGGCTTACGGCGCCATATTTCAGTCCAGCATGGATACCGAGACGATAGTCCACCTCATAGCCTCATGCAAGGACGCGTCCATCGTTGACAGGATAACTTACGCTCTAAACAGAGTGAAAGGGTCTTATTGCCTGCTTTTTCTTACGGACGACATGATGATAGCCGCAAGAGACCCCAACGGCTTCAGGCCGCTCGCGCTTGGCAAACTAAAGGGCTCATGGGTGGTCGCTTCCGAGACGTGCGCTTTTGACCTCATAGAGGCCGAATACGTGCGCGAGGTTGAGCCGGGCGAAATACTTGTCATAAGCAAAAGCGGACTATCATCGTACAAGCCGTTTCAGAAGGCTGAATATACCCCGTGCGTTTTCGAGTTTATTTATTTCGCAAGGCCGGACTCGACCATCTTTGGGCGGAACGTATATAACGTCAGAAAAAGTTTCGGCGCCATGCTTGCAAGGGAACATAAGGTTGACGCCGACATAGTCATACCCGTGCCGGATTCCGGCGTGCCTGCGGCCATAGGCTACGCGCAGGAGTCCGGCTTGCCTTTTGAGTTGGGGCTTGTCAGAAACCACTACGTCGGAAGGACGTTCATAGAGCCGAAGGATTCCATAAGGCACTTCGGCGTGAAGATAAAGCTTAACGCCGTAAAGAAGATAATACAAGGCAAGCGCGTGGTAGTAGTTGACGATTCGCTTGTACGCGGCACTACAAGCAGAAAGATAATCAAGATGATACGCGGCGCGGGGGCCAAAGAGGTTCATTTAAGGATAAGCTCGCCGCCCACGCGGTGCCCGTGTTTTTACGGCATTGACACCCCGAGGAGCGAAGAGCTTATAGCGTCGTCCAAGGGCATGGAAGGCATACGCGATTTTGTCACGGCCGACAGTATAGGCTATTTGAGTATAAAAGGCCTGTATGACGCCACAGGCGGCGCAGGCAGGACATTTTGCGACGCGTGTTTTACAGGCAGGTATCCGGTTGACGCAACAAGCGTCAACGAGCCGCCGCAACTTGCTCTTTTTAAGTAGGCTCGGGTGTTTTAAAACGGTTGATTAGTTTGGCGCGTTCGTGTTTTAGCGTTTGTGAAAACGGCACTTGCCAAGTCTTTTTGCGAGGAGGTATGATGTGAAAATGTTAAAGTTATTTTCTTTTACCGCGTTGGCCGTGTTTTTTTTAATTGCCGCGTTTTCCGCAGTTAGCGCGATCGCGGCGGACGACGCAATGCCTAACCTTGACGATATAGGCGTAAAGCGTGAAATGAAAAAAGACAAGCCGGTTGACCCGAAGGCTTGGGACAAAAAACAGGCGACTGAACCAGGCAATAAGGACGAGTCTAAGCCTGCGGATAAAACTACCGGAGCACAACCGGATAACAAGGATAAGAAGGATAAGAAGGCTGAAAAAAAGGTTAAGTCCAAGCCTACCATGAAGCCTGAAGAAATTACCCAGACGATTAGCCAGATAAAGATGATTTATATCAAGGGCGGCTGTTTTAAGATGGGCGACTTTACCGGAGCCGGCGACGACGACGAGAGGCCGGCGCATGACGTTTGCGTAAGCCCTTACTATATGGCTGAAAGCGTTGTTACCGAAAAATTATGGCTTGCGATTATGGGCACCCCGTCAAAAGAGAAGTACGAGCCTGATAAGCCTGTTGTGGCCATCTCGTGGCAGTGGACCAAGCTGTTTCTTGAAAAGCTCAATAAGGCTTCAAAAAAACGCTACAGGCTTCCCACCGAGGCGGAGTGGGAGTACGTTGCAAGGGAAGGCGGTAAAAACATCAGGTGGTCGGGTACGGATGACGACTCGTCTATAGGGGACTACGCGTGGTTTAGCGACAATTCCAACAGCGAGATTCATCCCGTGAAGCAGAAAAAACCGAACACGCTTGGTTTCTACGATATGACCGGAAATGTCTGGCAGTGGACGGAAGACAAATTCGACCTTGATTATTACCAGACAAGCCCTAAAAAAGACCCTATAGGCCCGGATGTTTCCATTTGGCGCACTATTCGAGGAGGTTCCGCTTACGAGGGCGTTAATAAAATTCGCACTACCTACAGGCACGGTTTGGAACCGGCTATGTTCCGTCCGGATTTAGGCATTAGGCTTGCCGAATGATTTAAGTTAAGCGCTGATTAGTTTATTTTTTTCTCCTCTCCCCTTGAGGGTTGTCAATCCCTTTTTTGGGAGAGGGTAGGGTGAGGGGTAAAGGTGAGGACAGGACAGGTAACGGTTCTCGGAAAATATATCTCGGAATTGATAACCGATACCGTTTGAGTGCCGAAAAGAATTAATCAGAGCTTTCTTAAGTTAAGCGCTGATATTTAACTTTGGGTGTCTGTAATTAAAGGGGTTGACGAATGTTCAGGTTAAGGCTGGTCATAGCGATATTGTTATCTTCGCTATTTGTCGCGCCGATGTTTTTAATCGGTTGCGGCGCGAAAAAAGAGGTTGTAAAGGCCGAGGCGCCGCAAAAGCCGTCAAAGGCCGAGTATTTGGACATGCTGAACAAATGGACAAAGTCCGTCAAGGTTTATGACGGTTTTGATACGAGGCTCTACGCGTCAGCCACGTACAAGGAGCGCTCGCTTAGAGAGGCGTACATAAGGTATTACAGCGCAAGCTATCAGATGGACGACGCCTATCGCAAATCGCTCCTCGACAGGGAGGTTAACGAAGCCGACCGGTACAATGAATTCTTCTTTGCGGCGTACACGCCCGAAGACAGATGGAACGACTTTGAACAGCGCGACTCCCTTTGGAAACTATTTCTTGAAGATTCCGCCGGAGGGCGCGTTGTGCCGGTTTCCGTAAAAAAGCTCGACCGCTCCGATCCTCTTTTGAGGGAAATGTTCCCGTATTTTGATTTATGGAGTTCAGCATATATTATAAAATTTCCGAAGTACTCTGAAACCGGCAAAGACCCTATTCCCAATAAAGATTCAAAATACCTGAAGATGACCATAACCGGCATAATAGGAAAAGGTGAACTTATATGGAAAATAAAAGATTAAGGGCGTACTTAGTCGGCGCCGCGTTTAGCGCGCTGATATTTCCGTCAGTTGTTTTTGCCGATATAGGAAGCATTGCCAACCTTAGCGGCACGGTTTATTCAAAACCGTCAGGCGCGGGGAAATGGGGCGTGGCCGTTAAAGGCTCCGGCGTAAATACCGGCGACAGGGTAAAGACCGCAGGCGACGGCCGGGTACTCCTTAAACTTGACGACGGCACGAACCTTACGCTTGGCAACGATTCCGAGCTTGAAATAACCGAGTATCTGTTTAAAAAGAATAAAAGAAGCGCGGTCTTTTCTCTTTCTTCAGGAAAGGTCAGGACTGCCGTAGGCAAATTCAACGGTTCCACCGACATAAAGGTTAAAACGCCTACGAGCGTTTCCGGCGTAAAAGGCACTGATTTCATCGTAATGAATAGCGGGCCTGCTAACGTCATATTCGGGGAGGAGAGTACCGTTCAGGTAAGCGGCGAAAGCGGCAAGCCGGTTGATTTAAAGCCTAACACCGTTACGGAAAATACCGCCGGTACTTTGCCTATAAAACCGGAAAAGGTCGAGCCGGGCACTCCGCTTGCCGAGGCAAGGGCGCAACTTGAGACCATAACGAATGTTGACGCGCCGGTTGATTGGGTAAAGGCCGGAAAGCTTCCGTTCATGCTTGCCAGATGGAACATAAACTACGGGCATTACCTGACGGAGAGCAAAAACTTCACGTCCGCGCTTGATGTTCTGCAAATAGCCATAGACCTTACGGACGCGCCGGAGTTGCGCGCCAAGGCCCACATTGAAAGGGGCACGGTGCTGGCAAAAAACCTTAACGAGTCCGTTAAAGCCCTTGCCGAGTACATGACCGTGATAGACAAATACTCGGCAACTCCTTCCCTGCCAAACGCGCTCTATTCGGCCGGAGTCATAAACAAGGAGCTTGGTAAAAAGGACGAGGCCAAACGCCTTTTTGAACGCTACTTAACGGAGTTTCCGAAAGGAAGCCACAGGGGCACGATAGAAATATTCATGAAGGATATGGATAAGAATTAATCAGTTGTCAGTTATCGGTTAACGGTTAACTGTCGGCGGGTATCGGTTCTTTTATTTTCATTGTTGCTCACTGTGCGTTTTGCTGACGCGTATATGCGCCATATGGCATGGAATTGAAAACGTATTCAGGGTAACCGCTCTGCCCCGCGTCATGCCTTAACGTATTTCAACCTGAATTAATCAGAGGTTCCGTAACCGTTAACTGATAGCTCTTTCGAATTAGTTCCCCGGAGGAAATGATGCGGCTTAAGATGTTTACGCCAAGCGACCGGACTATTTTCGTGTTGCTTGGCATTGTAGCGTCGCTCATCGTTATATTTCTTTACTGGGCAAAGCCCCGGTTCCTCGTGGAAGTTGACCTCAAGGCGCTTGACGCCATGTTCACGTTTAAAAAACCTGTAAAACCGACTAAAGACGTAGTAATCGTGGCGGTTGACGAAAGAAGCGTGAAAGAGGTAGGCAGATGGCCGTGGACGCGCAAAAAGACCGCCGCGCTCATCCGCCGGCTTAAACCGGCGCGCGTGGTAGCCGTTGATATTGTTTACTCCGAGCCTGAAAGCAAAGAGGCCGACATTGCCCTGCAAAAAGCCATTGCCGAGTCCGGCAACGTTGTGCTCGGTTATTTTTTCAGGGACGACGCCTCTGAAGCTCCCTCTGCCGAAGCCCTTGCCCAGATAAATAAAACAAGAATAACCCTTGTAAGTTCAATAGACCAGCAGGACGCGTTTGACCGGCAATTGCCGCTTGTGGAGTTCAACGGAGTTGAAGCTAACGTGGCGCACATAGGCAAAGCCGCCGCCGGGTTCGGCGTTTTCAATATCATTCCGCAGGAAGACGGCATGTACCGCGTGTCAAACCTTGTATTCGCG
>SCQA01000036.1 GCA_004298725.1 bacterium | reverse complement strand
CGGCCATGCAAGCTCCACCCCTGTCAAAAACAGCTATGCCGCTTGGCATCTGCTTGATAATAGTCTCAAAAAAGTTTTTTTGAATATGTTCTTTGTGAAATGTCCTCAAAAAACCGGTGGTAACGCCGATGCCAGCGCCTATTGCCTCAAAAAAAACAGCCAAATCATCGGTAAAAGCTTCGCCGCGGCCACGCAGTACAAGCAGACACCCTAAGGCCGCGCCGTTATAAACTATAGGCACGGTTATAAAAGACGTGAAACCGGAATTTGTCAAGTGAGCGCGAAGACTTTCGCTTTGACATTCGCCGACGGTTCTAAAGAGGCGGGCCTTATGGCCCGCGCACGGCAAATCGTCAATTGAAAAAATGGACGCTTCCCTAAAAAAAGCTTCATTACAGCCAGCCGAGGCCTTAAGCGCGTGTTTGCCGTCTTCATAAAGAAATACTGCCGCGGCGTCGGCTCCTCCGCTTTTTATAGCCTCTTTCAAAGACTCGGAAAAGACATCGGTCATTGAGAGCGAATGGCCGGCTAACGCTGGCAAAAGGCGCAAGGATTCTATCTGCGATTTTTTAGAATTAATCTCGTTTTCAAACCCGCCAATTCTGTTTGTAAGCCGCGCCTCCTGTTCTGAAAACGCCATAACCATTAAATTCAGCTCATAGGCCAACGTGCTCATCAACCCGAAGCTGGTTTCGTCAAAGTACGCGCCTCCACCGCCGGTTATCCGTTTTGCCGCCGCCATCATGGCCATTGCCGGAGAGGTTATCCTCTTATAAAAAATCAACATGGCGAATAACCAGAGAAGCATGAAAACAAGAATACTCTTCAGAGCGAGCGACTTGGTATTCTCAAATACGCGGTGCGTATTGTCGTCTATCTCGGATATCAGCCTGTCATTATTTTCGTTGATAAGAATGGTATTTAAATCAACGGAGTTATGAATAAGTATCAACTCATCCGGCCCGAGAGTTTCATTTAAACGCAATATTTCGCTTTTGATAGTCTGCCACTCGGTATTTACGGTACGAATGCCTTCGGTAAGTTTGGCGTCGGATTTGATAATCGTGTCGTATTTGCGGTTTTCAAAAACATCATTTATGCTTTTATCAAGCTTTTCAATGTCACGGCGTATCATGCTTACGGTGGTGTGTTCAAACCTCTTTGTCACCACGAACATGTCAAGCGTGTACTCTAACTTGGCAAGCCCCATCCTAACGGCTACTATTTCTGCGCTTAAATCGCTGTAGAGTTCTAATTTTTGAGAATAAGAGAGGAACCAGCGGTAGTCAACAACCGCCATTATGAATATAAAGACGACCGCGGCGAAGATTTTCAAGTTGGTGGGAATTGGTTTGACGCGTTTTTTCATGGTATCCGTAAAAAACTTTCATGTCAAATCATCCCACTGGCAAGGCGCGGTGCAAAGAAGCGCCGATACGGCCGTGGTTAAAGTTACTTCAACAACCGCTGAACGTTCTTTTGAAAATCCTTTAACTTCAACGGCTTCGGCAGGCAGTAATCCGCCCCGCAATCTATTATCTTGTCAATGTCTTCCTTGCCGTATGCGGTAACGGCAAGTATTTTTATGTCTTTGGTGCTTTGGTCGCCCTTGATGCGTCTGGTAACTTCAAAACCGTCTATCTTAGGCATGCGGATATCAAGAACGAGAAGCTCCGGCTTAAAATCGCCGACTTTGATAAGCGCTTCATAACCGTCAGAGGCTGTTTCAACTATACAGCCCATGTCAAGCGCCTCAATTGACGCCTTTATATACTCTATAATCTCTTTTTCGTCGTCTACAATAAGTATCTTTTTGCGGTCAGGAAAAACCTTGTCTTTAATATCAAGCCTGTAAATATCAACAAACGACTCGAACGACTCTCTGTTAACTCGATAGTGCCCGCCGGGCGTTCTGAAAGCTCCGAGTTTGCCAGAGGCAATCCATTTTTTTACAGCGTTAATGGTAACGTTACAAAAGTGCGCCACTTCCCCAGTTGTGTACGGCTTCTTGTTAATCGTCATGACCACCTTTTTCCTGGCAAGCAAACCGTTCAACCATGTGATTTTCCGTGTTTAACACACAGCAGTCCGCTACCGCGCGCAGTTCTATTTTTTATATTAATTATCTTATA